>JBHHXU010000010.1:0-13864 GCA_046757185.1 Thermodesulfobacteriota bacterium | reverse complement strand
CTCCTTTACCCCTGCCGATATCGTCGATGTCAAGCTGGGGAGGCAGGCGCCCACCTGGGGTACCGGCGATTACCTCTTCGTCAACGACCTCTTTCCAAAGGACTACGTCTCTTTCTTCATCGGGAGGGACGATGAGTATCTGAAGTTGCCGTGCGATGCCGTCAGGCTCTCCCTCTTCGCCGACGCGGCGTCACTTGATATCGTGGTCATACCCCTCATGGAGCCGAACAACAGTGTGACCGGCGATAGGATCTCCTTCTACGACGGCCTGAGTGGGGCGATTGCAGGTGATGAGGCCGACCGGGAGTTTATCGAGCCTGCAAAAACTCTGGAGAATATGGAGCTTGCCTTCAGGGCCTACAGGACCGTCGGGAGCTACGAGGCCGCCCTCTATCTTTTCAGGGGCTTCTATAAGGAGCCGAGGGGGATCCTCAATGCCGCACAGGAAGAGTTCTTCTATCCGCACCTCAACGTCTACGGCTTGAGCATTAGAGGGCCGCTGCTCGGCGGCATCGGCAGCATTGAGACCGGCTACTACGACTCGAGAGAGGACAGGAGTGGGAAAGACCCCCTGTTAGAGAACTCGGCAGTCAAGTATCTCATCGGTTACTCCAGAGATATGGGGGGCGACCTGAGCGTCGGATTGCAGTATCTGGTTGAGCAGCTCCTCGACTACGGCTCCTACCGTGACGGCCTCGGGCCGGGGGAACCGGTACGTGACGAGTTCAGGCGCCTTGTCACCGTGAGGCTCATGAAACTCTTCAAGGCACAGACCGTCGAGACGGGCATCTTCATATTCTACAGCCCCTCCGACAGGGACGCCTATGTGAGGCCCTCTGTCGGCTACAAGATCACCGACAACTGGAAGGTAACCGCCGGCGCCAACATCTTTTCGGGCAGGGATGACCATACCGAGTTCGGCCAGTTTGAACGTAACGACAACCTCTACATGAGGGTGAGGTACAGTTTTTAATTGACGAAATAGTAACTATTTGTAACGATTTTGTTGAGATCCCTCCCATCATTAACAACAAGAACAATTCGCTTGACATTCTACGATATGTAGAATATTATTTCAATTATGGTTGCGGGATTTGCAAAGAGTTTTAAATTGGGGCGGAAGGGGCTTGGCAGCACACTGGGGGAGCTCGAACAGGCGATTATGGATCACCTCTGGGGGTGCGGGGAAGCGACGGGGAAGGAGGTCTTTGAGGGGCTCCGCCGGGAGCGTGAGATTGCCCTGACAACGGTATTGACGGTACTGGAGAGGCTTGTGAAGAAGGGCCTTATCAAAAAGAGAAAAGGTGAGTCGGCGAATCTTTTCACCCCTGCCTGTACCCGTGAGGAGTTTACCAGGGGGGTCTCTGAAGAGGTACTGAAGGGGGTTCTTGATTTATCGGCAAGTTCGGCGACTGCCTCCTTTGTTGATCTCCTCGGCGAAACAGACCCGGAAGAGCTCGATCGGCTTTCGACCCTCATTGAGATGAAGAAGAAAGAACTGGAAAGGAAGGGGTAAGAGATATAATTCATGGTTCTATTGCTCCTCTCTATTTTCATCTTTGTAACGGGCATATCTATATGGTCGATATACAGCCTGCCCGATCTGCTTGCCCAGACCTACGCTCTTACAACGTGGTGTCACCATCTCTTTACACAGTGTCTTGCCTATTACGGTACGGTTAAACTCATCACCCTCTGGGGCGGTTTCATTCTTCTGGCCGGTGGCGTCATCTACGCCTCCATAAAGAGGATATATCTCCTTATGCATTCCCATCGCACCCTGAAGAGGCTCCCCCTTTCAGACAGGAGGCTTTCAGTGGTCCTTATCAGAGATGACAGGAACAGGGTGGCTTTTACCCACGGCCTTTTCAGGCCGAGGATATATCTCTCTACCGGTCTCCTCAAGGGGCTTGAGCGGAAAGAGGTAGAGGCCGTCTTCATGCACGAACTCCATCACAGGCGGCGGAGAGACCCTCTGAAATTCTTTATAATGGCTTTTATAAGGGATATCTTCTTCTATGTGCCGATCGGTGAATATCTTGTCAGGTATATCCGGACGAAAAAGGAGTATGAGGCCGATGATGCGGCACTGCTGAAACCGGGGGGTGTCCTGGGGTTGTCTACCGCCCTCCTGAAGGTTGCGCGATGGAAGAATAGTCATACCTTCGACCTGCAACCGGCTTCGATAGGGGGGATCGGTTCCGTCGAGGGGAGGATCAGGAGACTTGTTGAAGGTGCTGAGGTCGGACTAGCGCCACCGACAATGAGGTCCGCCCTTCTCAGCGGTATCGTAGTTCTCCTCATGACCCTTTCTTTCTCCATGCCCCTCTTTGCCTCATCTGCCTTCACCATGAAGGATTGCAAGACGGAGCGGTGCTCTGTGCACAAAAGTGAGGTCATCATGGATTCCATGAAACATTGTGACGAGGTGATGAGCAGCCGGTAAAAAATTTTTTACCCAGAGATTCTACGCTCTGTAGAATTTATATCGGAAGGAGTCAGTGTTGAAAATAATAAAAAGTTCATACCCGGTGGTTGGTGAAAGGCGTTTTTAAAATGAGATTATCAAGCTTATTCATTATCTTACTTTGCATTTTTCATTTGACACTCTCTCTTGCCTCTGCCTCCGATGAGACGGGTGCGGGAAAAAGGGGCGTCGATAAAGAGCCACCCGCCGAAACGGTCACGCTGGTGGAACTCATCGCGTACGGGGTTGAACATAACCCCAGGATAGAGGCGGCACGGCTCGGGTGGCAAAGGACGAAGGAAAAGTACCCCCAGGCGACATCCTATGACGACCCGATGCTGATGTATATCCAGCCTGTGAGGGAGATAGAGACGCGGCTTGGCCCGCAGGAGCGGGTCATAGCCCTGAACCAGAAGATCCCCTTCCCCGGAAAGCTCGGACTCAAGGGGGATATAGTCACAAAGGAGATAGAAATAGCAAGGACAGAGTATGAAAAGGCGCTTAGAGACCTTACCACTGGAATAAAGAAGGTATATTACGAGCTCTACTACATAGACAAGGCAATAGAGCTTGCCAGGGAGAACGATGCCGTTCTGGATTACTTCGCGGAAGTGAGCAGGACCAACTATGGACTTTCGGTATCTCAACTCGACGAACTGGTAAGGGCGCAGAAGCTCTCGGCGAAGGCCTCCCTGGACCTGATCCGGTTCAGTGACATGCGAAGCAGCGTTGTCGCGCGGCTGAATACCCTATTGTTTCGCCCTCAGGACTACCCGGTTGGCAAAGCCGAGGAGCCCGAGGTGAAGTCATTCCACCACTCCCTTGACGAACTCATGGCCTGGGGGGTGGAAAATTACGAGGAGCTCACAATTGCGGGGCTCAAGGTAGAGAAGGGCGACCTTGAAAAGGATCTTTCGAGATATTCCTACCTTCCGAACTTCCAGATCGGTGTCAACTACTCCCAAATAGGGGCCCCCCCAATGCCGGTTACGGACGCGGGGGAGGATGCTGTGGCCGTGACCTTCGGGATAAACATACCCATCTGGTTTTCCAAGAACAGGGCCGCGGTCAACCAGGCCGGTATAAACCGTGAGAAGATCTTCATCGAAAAGTACGCCGTTACGAACGAGCTGGAAAACAACATCAAGAGGGTCTATTTCAACCTCACGAACTCGGAGCGGATAGTCAAGCTTTATGGAGAGACACTGGTGCCTGAGGCCAGGGAGTCAGTCGAGTTCGCCGAGGCCCGTTACAAGAGCGGTGAGGAGATGCTCGGAAGGCTCCTTGAAACCCAGAGCCTGTGGATCAACTTTCGCCTCGTCTACTACAGATCCTTGGCGGATTACCTCAAAAGCATAGCCGAGCTTGAAAGGCTTACCGCCAGGGAGCTTTATTAACAACATATTCAATCGACCGTGGAGGTTTTTAGATGTCAAAAAAGGGAATAATCGTAATAGCAGTTGTTTGTGGGATTATCGTTGGCGCCGCGGGGATGTATTTCTTTGCGGGCACAACCGGTGTCGAGCAGGAGGCACGCGCGCCCGGTGAGGTGCCGCCATTCACGGAGGGCAGGAAGATACGCTACTGGCAAGCTCCCATGGACCCGACCTACATAAGGGACAAACCCGGCAAATCCCCGATGGGGATGGACCTCATCCCCGTATATGAGGGTGATGAGGAGGAAACAGAGCCGGGGACGGTAAAGATTGATCCGGTGACGGTACAGAATATTGGTGTGAGAACCTCCACGGTTGAGAGGATGGAGCTTAAGAAGACCATACGGACCATCGGGAGGATCGATTATGACGAAAAGAGGGTCTACCGTTTGCATACCAAGGTGGACGGGTGGATAGAAAAACTCTATGTAGACTTTACAGGAGAGAAGGTTAAAAAGGGCGACATACTCCTTGAAATCTACAGCCCAAAGCTCGTGTCCGCACAGGAGGAGTATCTTCTCGCGAGAAAATCCAGCGAAACCATGGCCGGGGTCGGCAGGGAATCGATAGTTGATCTGAGCAGAAGGAGACTCGATCTATGGGACGTGCCGGCCCATCAGATAACGGAGATCGAGAAGACCGGTAAGGTTATGAAGACCCTCCATATCCACTCCCCCGCGAGCGGCATTGTTGTAGAAAAGCCGGTTACCGAGGGAATGTACGTAAAACCGGGTATGAGGCTCTACACCATAGCCGATATCTCAAAGGTATGGGCCTACGTGGACGTGTATGAGTATGAACTCCCCTGGATAAGGTTGGGGCAGGAGGCGGAGATGACCCTCGCTTCATATCCGGGGCAAACCTTCACAGGGAAGATATCCTTTATCTATCCCTATATGGAGCAAAAGACCCGGACCAACAAGGTGAGGCTTGAGTTCGATAACCCCGGTCTTGACCTTAAGCCCAACATGTACGCGAACGTGAATCTTAAATCCGTGGTGAGCAAGAAGGCCGTCGCGGTGCCTACCGAGGCGGTGATCCTTTCCGGAGAGAGAAGTATCGTTCTCCTGAGCAGGGGAGACGGGAAGTTCGCCCCAAGGGAGGTACTGCTTGGAGCGGAGGCCGAGGGGTTCTACGAGATCAGGGAGGGCCTCACGGGTGGCGAAGCAGTTGTCACGTCGGCTCAGTTCCTCATCTACTCCGAAAGCAGTCTCAAGGAAGCCATCGCAAAGATGCTGGAGGAAAAAGAAGGAGATGACAGAGAAATGAAAGAGATGGAGGGTATGGATCACTCCGGCATGCAGGGAATGGATCATTCAGGCATGGAGGAGATGGACCACTCTGATATGAAAGATATGAACCATTCGAACATGGATGAGATGGACCACTCAGGTATGGGTGACATGAACCACTCCGGCATGGAGGGGATGGAGAACGGTGGTTCAGAGAATCATGGAGGGCACTGAGTGAATGAATTAAAATTCTGAACGAACGTAGCCGAAACCTTTAGGTTTCGCTATTTGCGTAAAAATTGACTTCACCTTTTGGGTGTAACGGTTCGCAGGCTAAAGCCTGCGGCTACGATGATTTGTCCATTTCATGCATAATCTGGGATGAACATAACGGATAAAAGGCAGGTGAAAGAATGCTCAAGCGGATAATCGAATTCTCCATAAACAACCGGTTTCTGGTAATACTCTTCACGGTCTTTGTAATAGGGTGGGGGATTATCTCCATGAGGAGCACCCCGCTGGACGCCATCCCCGACCTCTCTGATGTACAGGTCATTATCTATACCGAGTATCCAGGCCAGGCCCCACAGGTGGTTGAGGACCAGATAACCTATCCGCTCACAACGGCTATGCTCTCCGTTCCATATGCCAAGGTGGTCCGCGGCTACTCCTTCTTCGGCTTCTCCTTCGTCTATATCATCTTCGAGGACGGCACGGATATGTACTGGGCGCGGTCAAGGGTGCTCGAGTACCTTAACTTTGTTGCCGGACGCCTGCCCGGCGGGGTTACGCCTTCCTTGGGACCGGATGCCACGGGTGTCGGTTGGGTCTATGAATACGCCCTTGTGGATAAGACCGGGAAGCACGACCTGGCGGAACTGAGGAGCATCCAGGATTGGTATCTGCGATACGAACTTCAGACGGTCCCGGGCGTTTCAGAGGTGGCAAGCATAGGCGGGTTCGTAAAGCAGTATCAGGTAGAGGTCGACCCCAACAAACTCCTCGCCTATAATATTCCGCTCAACAGGGTAAAGCATGCCATAATGCGCTCAAACAACGACGTCGGCGGAAAGCTCGTTGAGATGGCGGAGACCGAGTTTATGGTCAGGGGGCTGGGGTACATAAAGAGTGTGGGCGACATCAAGAATATCGCCCTCGGCGTCGACGCGAACGGCACCCCCATAACCATACGGGATGTAGCCAACGTCGCCCTTGGCCCGGAACTGAGACGTGGCATAGTCGAGCTTAACGGTGAGGGTGAAGTTGCCGCAGGCGTGGTGGTCATGCGGTACGGGGAAAACGCCCTTGAGGTAATAGAGAATGTAAAGCACAAGATCGAGTCTCTCAAGGAGGGGCTCCCGGACGGCGTTGAGATGGTGCCGGTCTACGACCGCTCCGGACTGATAGAACGGGCGATTGATACCCTCAGGGATAAGCTCATAGAAGAGAGCATCGTGGTCGCCCTTATATGCGTCATCTTTCTGCTCCACTTCCGGAGCGCCCTTGTCGCGATATTTACCCTCCCCGTGGGGATACTCATAGCCTTTATTGTCATGTACTATCAGGGTATCAACGCGAACATCATGAGCCTCGGCGGTATCGCCATTGCCATAGGGGCAATGATCGACGGCGCTATCGTGATGATAGAGAATGCCCATAAGCATATCGAGCACGCCAGGGAGAAGGCGAAAGAGGGGGAGGAGATAGATCTCTGGCGAATTGTGATGGACGCCTCCAAGGAGGTAGGCCCGGCGCTCTTCTTCTCCCTTCTCATCATAACCTTCTCGTTCATGCCGGTCTTCACCCTCGAGGCGCAGGAGGGGCGTCTCTTCAGCCCCCTCGCCTTCACCAAGACCTATTCGATGGCGGCATCGGCGCTGCTCGCGGTCACCATCGTGCCGATTCTGATGGGGTATTTGGTAAGGGGGAAGATTATTCCCGAAGGGCGCAACCCCATAAACCGTTTCCTCCTGTTTATATACCGTCCGGTCGTCTACGTCGCCCTCAGGTTCAGGAAGAGTGTGATACTTATAAGCCTGTTCATACTTGTTGCGACCGTAGTACCGTTAAAGAAGATAGGCTCCGAATTCATGCCGCCATTAAATGAGGGAGACATTCTCTACATGCCGACAACCCTTCCCGGTATTTCCATTACCAAGGCACGAGAGCTCCTTCAACAGACGGACAAGATCATGATGACCTTCCCCGAGGTCCATCACGTCTTCGGCAAGGTCGGAAGGGCCGAGACCGCCACAGACCCCGCTCCTCTATCGATGATCGAAACCACCGTTACTCTCAAGCCACAGGAGGAGTGGCGAGAGGGGATGACTATTAATAAGCTTATGGAAGAGATGGATAAGGCGATAAAGTTCCCCGGTGTCACCAATGCATGGACCATGCCGATAAAGACCCGTGTGGACATGCTCTCAACCGGCATAAAGACCCCGGTGGGGATCAAGGTGGCCGGTGACGACCTCGATGTTCTCCAGAAGATCGGGGAGGATATAGAGGCGGTGGTAAGGGATATCCCTGGAACCCTCTCAGTCTACTCGGAGCGGGTCGTCGGTGGTAACTACATAGACTTCGAGATCGACAGGCGTGAGGCCGCGCGGTACGACCTCACCGTCGGTGATGTGCAGGACATCATCAAGTCCGCGGTTGGAGGCATGAACATAACCACCACGGTAGAAGGGCTTGAGCGGTACCCCGTCAACCTCCGCTACGGCAGGGAGCTGAGGGATGACATCTCCAGCCTCAAAAGGATCCTCATACCCACACCTATGGGCGCTCAGATACCGATCGCCCAGGTGGCGGACATAAGGATAAAGAAGGGCCCCCCCGGGATCAAGAGCGAAAACGCACGCCTCAACGCATGGATATACATAGACATAAAGGACATCGACGTCGGTACCTATGTCAAGAGGGCGCAGGAAATAATATCCAGTGAGGTGGGTATACCGGCAGGATACTCCATAGCCTGGAGTGGACAGTACGAGTACATGGAACGGGCTAAGAAGAAACTCAAACTTGTGATCCCCCTTACACTCGTCATAATATTCCTACTCCTCTATTTCAACTTCGGTAATGTTATTGAGAGCATAATCGTCATGCTCTCACTCCCCTTCGCCCTTGTCGGCGGGGTGTGGCTCATATATTTGCTCGGTTACAATATGAGTGTGGCCGTTATCGTCGGGTTCATCGCCCTGGCCGGTGTTGCCTCGGAGATAGGGGTGATTATGCTCGTCTATCTCGATATGGCTTATGAAAAGAGGTACCTCCACGGCAAACTCACTACAGCAAGTGACCTCTATAATGCCATTGTTGAAGGCGCGAGTCTCAGGATACGACCGATTATGATGACCGTTCTGGCTATCATAGGCGGACTCCTTCCGATCATGTGGGGCTCCGGCACCGGAAGCGAGGTCATGCGGAGGATAGCCGCACCCATGGTAGGGGGGATGGTCTCGGCCACCATACTGACCCTCATCGTCATACCTGCCATCTACGCCCTCTGGAAGGGGTGGGGGATGAGGAAGGAAAAGTGAGAATTGACAATTGTAAATTGAAACAGAGGGGGATGCTATGAAGGAGATCAAAGCGTACATGAGGCTTAAAAAGGTGGAAGAGGTCATCCATACCCTTGAGGATGCCGGGGTGCCGGGGTTCACCGTCATAGAGGTGAAGGGCCTCGGGAAGGCTTCGGTGCCTGAACAGGAGCAGTATTCAATAGAATTTGCTGAGATGGTCAGCACGATTGCAAAGCTCGAAGTCGTCTGCAACGATGAGGATGTTGAAAGGCTTGTCAATGTTATTCGCGAGACGGCATATACCGGTCACAGGGGAGACGGAATGATCTTTGTCTCCGGGATCGATAACGCGGTAAAGATACGGAGCGGTGAGCGTGATGATGATGCACTGCGACCTCATTAAGAGATAACGACTGGACGATAAGCGTCGAGTGGGTTGGTTTAATATAACAATCAAAAGGAGGAACAAAAGATGAATATTATCAGATTGATCATTGCGGCCATTCTGGTCACTTCGCTTTTGTCAGCCCCGGCCATGGCAGACTCTGGATATGACACGGGAGAGAAGAGCCACACCGGTAAGATGATGCAAAACCCGTGTGCGATGGAGCATGGTAAGATGAAGCATCAGATGATGGGGAAGAAGATGGGTGAGTACCACCGGATGATGACCGAGTTGATGGAGATGATGCGGGAAACGATGACTACTCTGAAAAACCTTGATCACCGGCCGACCCCTGCCGAAAAAAAGCGTCTTGGTGAAATGGCAGACAGGCTGGATGGAATGATAAATAAACACGAGAAGATGAGAGAGCACCATAAGAAGATGAGAGAAAAGCAAGGTAAGATGTAGAGGTAGGACAAAAACGTGTGCAGTAGAGGGACAGGAGAGAAGTGTCACACAGATAGAGGAATAGTCGAGTCCAATACGAGAGATATAACCCTCTTCTCTACTGTAACGGTTGCCGCCAGCATGACAGTGTAAGGTAAGGCAGCTGATACTTCTCTCTTTTACCGTTGCTTATGCAGAGGTACAGGCCGTTTCACAAAGTGATTCGGTCATTAAATCCATAGAACCCAATATGGTCTGTATGGTCAACGACGGTATTATGGCAAAAACGCAGATTCCCGTCTACGTGGATGATAAGGTCTACTACGGCTGCTGTCAGGGGTGTGTAAATGCACTAAAGACCGAACGTACCTTCCGTTTTGCTCAAGACCCGGTAACCGGACGCGAGGTTGACAAGGCAGACGCGTTTATCATCGAAGGTCCTGCAGGTGAGGCGCTCTACTTCGAATCGTTGGAAACAGCCGAGAGATACTTTCATGCGAGGAAATAAATAGAGAGCAGTAAACTCATAAAAAATTTCCCATAATATTCTACACAGCGTAGAATTTAGGTGGAGGTGGCATCGATGGAAGGTATAGGCGGAATCGTATGGTTTCTCATAATAGGGGTTGTTTTCTACATGATGATGAAGAAAGGGGGGTGCTGTGGTGGGCACGGCCACGGCACTCATTCTGACCACACTGGAGATTCAGAGCACCAACATGGAAAGAATTCTGAACACAAACGTGACAGGCCCTGAAAGGGGTCAGTGACAGAACGAGGGAGGGATCGTCATGAGACTTTTAGACTGGAAGATCCTAGGGTTTTCTTCAGGTTCTTTTTTGAGTATCACCTATCTGCTCTGTATCTCTTTTGACCTGATATTCCCGGGCTATGCCATGTATGAGTCGTGGGTAAGGCTGCTCCCCGGTTTTACATGGCTGACGTGGTGGAGTTTCTTCCTCGGTCTTATAGAGAGCTTCATCTACGGCATCTATTTCGGCCTGGTGTTTGCTCCACTCTACAACTACTTTCTTCTTAAAATGGGGAGAGAGGGAGCATAATATCAATGGGTCTTATTTGAAGAGTTTACACGATAATTAAACAAAAGGAGGCGTATCATGGACAGAGACCCGGTTTGCAGGAGGAAGATGAACCGAAACAAGGCTTACATCAGCATAGAGTATAAAGGAAAGAGGTATTACCTCTGTTGCCCTGTATGCCAGAGAGAGTTTGAAAGAGATCCGGAGAAGTATACAGAAAAGAAGGATTGAAGTAGGAGCATAGATGAATAAGAAAGAAGTTATAGATTCTTTAAGGAGCCTTCATGACCTCTCTAAGGCGATAAACTCTACGCTGAATATCGAAGAGGTGGTGGAAATGATCCAGGAGAAGACATCATACCTCATGAGGACGGACAGAGTTCTGATACTGCTCCTTGATAGAACAAAGAGGATTCTGAGCCTTCACAGCGCTTTCGGTTTTGGTAGGGAAGAACTGCCGGTGAAAAATTTTTACAATATCAAGTCATTTGACCACTGTATCGTGCACAAGGGTACGGTCATCACCATGAAGGAGATTCTCCCTGAAGACGGCTACCGGGAGTGCACCGCCGTTATGCCTTTCCTGTCACACATGGTCTTTGCGCCCCTTGAGATAAAAGGAGAGGCTTATGGCCTCCTTGGAGTTTCCGACCGGAAACGAAAGTTTTCGGAAATCGAGCTGGAGATTTTCTGCGCACTGGGGAGTCAGGCCGCCGTAGCAATCGATAATGCCATCCTGCACAGGAGAGTGAAGGATGCCTTTCTCCACACCGCAGCAGCCCTTGCCGAGGCAGTTAACAGCCGCGACCCCTATACCGGCGGTCATACCAAACGGGTTGAAGAATACTCACTCAGGATTGCCGATGCCCTTGATTTACCAGAGGAGGAAAAAGAAAACCTGAAGCTTGCCGCAATCCTTCATGATATCGGCAAGATAGGTATAGACGATGCCATATTGAGGAAGGGAGGACACCTGTCCGGTGAAGAAGAGGCCGTAATGAAGAAACATCCGGAGATCGGTGCACGGATATTGAGCTTTGCCGACGAGATGGGGGATGTCATGCCGGGTGTCTGTTACCATCATGAGTGGTTTGACGGGAGCGGCTACCCGGAGGGGCTCAAAGGCGAGGAGATTCCCCTTCAGGCGAGGATCATAGGTATAGCGGATGCCTATGATGCCCTCACCACGAACAGACCATACAGGAAGGTCGTCGATCAGGCAGGGGCACTTGAAGAATTGACTGAGAAGGGAGGGAGCCAGTTTGACCCGTTCCTTATCGATGTATTCTGCAAAACCGTGAGGGAAGAAGAAAGACTCTAGGTGTCATGGAATCAAGATACGATGAAAGGGGGGAATTGCATGTCTACATTAAAACACCATCATATCAGGTTCAAAAAGGGGCCGGACATGGGCGAAGCTTCAGAGTGGGAGGAGGAAATCAAACAGGTGAAGGGGGTTACGAAGGTCGCCGTAGACGCCGTCAAGATGGACGTCTACGTCGAGTACGACCTCGTGAAGTGCAGCGAGGAGGCCCTGGAGCACTGGATGGTTTCAAAGGGTTTTGTCCTTGATAACAGCCTTACGGAGCGGTTAAAGAGAAGCTGGATACACTTTACAGAAGATAACGAGCAGGATGCCCTTCATGTCAAGGGTCATTCATGCTGTGACGTGGACGAGATAGAGCGGAAGAGAAGAGAGCCGAAATAATGGAAATCCTGTAAGAGTGAACTCATTATGGAGAATAGGTAATGGAGGATGTACAACCTGCTTTTGGAGGTACATGGGGGCTGACCGTCATCATGGTGGTCATTGCCTCATGGATCATCTATAAGTATCTTGCCCCACAGAGCTTCAAGGAGTGGCGGAACGCAGGTTTGATACAGGCATTCATCATAGCCCTCTATGCGGAGATGTACGGTTTCCCCCTGACAGTCTATATCTTCGTCTCCTTTCTGGGGCTGGATATCCCGTGGCTCCATATGAGCGGTCATCTCTGGTCGTACCTCTTCGGCTGGGGTGCGGGGATGGCCATGGTGGAGATGTTTATAGGATACGCCTTTGTCTTTGCAGGGATTTCACTGATTGCGAAGGGATGGGGTGAGATTTACAGGGTGAGAAAGGAGAAGAAACTTGTAACAGAGGGGCTCTACCGGTATATGCGGCACCCCCAGTATACCGGAATCTATCTCACAATCCTTGGACAACTCATCCACTGGCCCACCATACCAACCCTTCTCCTTTCCCCGGTAATCGTGTGGGCATACCGTCATCTCGCGAGAACAGAGGAGAAGGTAATGATCGAGCGGTTCGGGGATGAGTACAGGGCTTACGTGGGGAGGGTCCCCATGTTCTTCCCAAAACCCAGGCAGTGGAGTGAAATATTCGGGTAGAATAAACTCCTGATTCTGTGCGTAAATCATTGCGGCAAGTATGTTCAAGGATGTAATATGTGTGTAAAGCAGAGTCATCGTAGTGGGATTACGCTACAGCGCAGGAGGTGCTCATGACTGGAAGCCTTATCGCGAAGATATTTCCCGGGGTAGCCGAGATGACAAACATCCACCCCATGGTGGTCCACTTCCCTATCGCCCTCCTGAACGCCTTCCTCGTCATGGAGCTTCTGGGGTTCCTCCTGAAACGGGAGAACTTCAGGAGCGCCGCCACATGGATGCTCTACCTCGGCACGGTGGGCGCCGCTGGTGCGGTTGTGGCCGGGCTGTGGGCCGCGACCACTGTCTCCCACGCTCATGAGGCACACGCCATCATGTTGCGGCACAGGAACATCGCGCTTGTCGTCTTTACCCTGGCAATTGTACTGTCGGTCTGGCGACTCCTCGTGCATGAACGGTTCTCCCTGAGAGGGCAGCTCATGCACCTCCTTATGGCCGTTATCATGGTGACGCTTATGGCATTCGGGGCCGACCTTGGAGGACTGATGGTCTATAAGTACGGTGTCGCCGTCAAAGCGGTGCCCGTTTCAGATGTTCATGCTCATGGAGGGAGGGGGCAAGAGTAATGAATATCGTGTAAATGGAGAAGTCGAGGATCAAGAGGAGAGTGAGGGTGATAAATGTGCTATGCCCATCTCTCCCTCCTGCAGTCATCGGCTGACTCATTATTAACCACAAAGACAGAAAGGATACTGCTATGATTAAAAGACTGAATACTATTGTCTTAGGACTACTTTTAACATTTTTTATTGCATCCAGTGTATCAGCGTCAGAGATAAAGATGTATAAAAGTCCTTATTGCGGGTGTTGTACAAATTGGGCAGAGGTTTTGGAAAAGGATGGTTTCACTATCTCCTCGGAGAAGAGGTCGGACATGGA
>JBHHXU010000009.1:0-13978 GCA_046757185.1 Thermodesulfobacteriota bacterium | reverse complement strand
TTTGCGGCCCTCTATGGGGTGGCGTGACGAGGGGTCCTTGTAGGCAGGCCCCGGTGTCCGGCGTCGCGCTGTCTTTTACGGTCGTCCGCCATCGCCTGCCGTTCGTGCCTCTTCATGAGATCCTCCCGGTAGCGGGTGAGGAAGTAGTGGATTGTCTCGACCCTTATCTTGATGGAGCCGGACGGCTTGTTCTCGTCGATATCCTTGAAGCAGAAGTAGGGGGTCCCCGAACGCTCTACGATCTCCTGCACAACCGTATAGATGGGGGCGTCGTGGCCGCACTTGAAGCTCGACAGCTCGAGGGCCACGAGGTTCGGATGGCGGGCTGCATACTTTGCGGCCCATATCTTCATGTTGCTGTTCTCGGAGAAGGAGTTCTTCCAGACATCGGCAATGTCCATGCCGCTCACTATCCTGCCCGACCTCACCTCTTCGCCGAAGAGCCCCTCGAGGATGTCGGGATCGGTGGGGAGACTCTCCTGAGTGAGGATGGGGTAGCCGAACTGCTGGAGCTCGGTGAGCATCCCGTGGTTGACGCCGGGGTCGTTGTGGTACGGTCTTCCCAGGATGACGATGCCGATCCTCTCCTCGGCTACGAGTTTATCGATGACCTCTCTTCCCCTCCTGCGTAGGGTCTCACCATACTCCTTGAGCGCCCTGTACCCCTCTTCAATCGCCTGATGGTTCTCCTTCTGTGAGAGGCCGAAGATGTCCCCGAATTCGTTGAACATCTGCCGCTCGGCAAGCGCCGGTTCGCTCAGGTTCACGAAGGTGTTCAGGAAGGTAATCCCCTTCTCCCTGAAGAGATCCCCCTCCTTGATGAAGGCGGCCTTGGTCGCTTCAGGGGTCGCGGCAACAGTGGGGCAGGTTCTACAGTCCAGAGTGTTATCAAGGATGGAGGGGAAGCAGTCGATCATGGGGAAGAAGATGAGGTCAAGTTTCCTCTTCGGGTGAATTGTGTAGAGGAGGTTGTGGATATGGGGGATGCCCAGCTTTGAGGGGAAACAGGGATCGATCGCCCCCCGCTTTGCCCCCTCCTTGTAGAGCTTCTCCGAGGTATAGTCGGAGAAGATGATATGTTTCGGGTCGATGCCGATTGACTCGAAATAGGCTCTAAACCACGGCGCGAGGGAGTACATATTGAGGACGCGGGGTATGCCGATGGTCAGTTTACTGCGCCGCTCCATGAGCTCGATTCGCTTTTTCCGCCCCTTTGTCAGGGCGTACCGTGGAACCGGGTCGGCGACTATATCCGGCTTCCGGGTCTTAAAGACCTCGGAGGCGGCAAACTCGGAGAGGTTGGGGTTCTCCTTCTTGACCGTATCGACCCCCTTCTTGATGTGACGCATGGCATCAACGCTCTCCACCGTTCCCTTCTCGCAGGAGGCGATAATCAGCCGTTTCGCATCGGGGTCGAGGGGGACCTTTGAAGCGGAGTCAGGCTGCTGCCCCTTCTCCTTGCCGCCGGTCTTGATGTCGAGAAATGTCCTCTGACAGTTGTTCGCGCAGAAGTTGCACCGGGTGTCCTCGTTCCGCGTCGAGTGATAGGTGAGGGAGGCCACGGCGTCGAGACCGATGAAGCTCGTCCGGTGGCCGTTTTCATAGAGGCGGATCGCCTCAAGAGCCGTCCCGATGGCGCCGCACTCACCGGTATGCTGATGGACCCAGATATTCGGCGTGACCTCCTTGCCCTCGAAACGGGACTCGATATAATCGACCTGTGCCTTCACCGCCGCAAGGTTGTGCTGCGTTCCCCCCTGGAGGACGAAGTTGGTTCCCAGCTTCGCCAGGTTGGGGATCTGGGCGACATAGAGCCAGATGTTTTTGGGGAGGATGTTGGCGAGTCCCGCCATAATCTCCTCCGGCTTCCACCCCTGTCGCTGGAAATTGACGATATCGGACTGGAGGAAGACGGCGCACCCGTAGCCGAACTGGGGAAAGGCGTCGGCCTTGAAGGCGAGATCGGCGAACTCTTCCACCGTGTAACCGAAGGTCTCCGCCGTCGACTGGAGGAAGTAGCCGTTACCCGCCGAGCACTGGGTGTTGAGCTTGAAGTCGACCACCCGGCCCTGTCTCAGGAGGATCAGCTTAATATCCTGTCCCCCCACGTCGCAGATGAGGTCGACGTCCCTGTAGTAGTGGAGGGCCGACTGGGTATGGGCGACGGTCTCAACGAGGGCGACATCGCCGCAGAGGATGTCCTTCAGGATATCCTTTGCATACCCCGTCGTTCCGACCCCCATTATCTTCAGTGTCGCCCCCTGTGACTCGATCTGGTTCCTCAGATGCGCGAATATCTCGATCGTATCCTCGACGGGGTCCCCCTTGGAGAGCTGGTACGCCTTGCAGAGCACCGAACGGTCTCTCCCCATGAGGACCGCCTTCGTTGAGGTGGAGCCCCCGTCGATGCCGAGCCACGCCTCAACCACCGTTCCCGCCTCGAATTGGGCCGGTTTGAAGGGGGGTATGGTAAAACGCTCCTTGAAGGCCGCCAGCTCTTCGGGGGAGTTGCTCAGGCCGGCGCCGCAGCCGAAATCCTTCCGGTGTTTTCCCCGCTCGTGTGTAAGGTAGTGCTCCAGGCCGAGCCACCCGGCGTAGAGACCGACGTTCTCCTCTTCCTCCCTCCCGTACTCGACGGCGCCGATGGCGGCGAAGTACTCGGCGTTCTCCGGGACATGGATGAGACTCTCCGGATCAACACCTTCCGGGAGGATGACCTTCCGCTCCTCCCACATCCTTGGAATATGTACCTTCCAGCACTCCTGCATACCTTTGATGTAGGTGTTGGGGCCACCCAGGAGGAGGACGTGGGGGAGGAGGGTGTTGCCTCTGGTGAGGACCGATATGTTCTGCTGGATGATCGCCTCGAAGAGGGAGGCCATCAGCTCCTCTCTCGGCACTCCGAGCTTCTGAAGGCCGTTGATATCGGTCTCCGCAAAGACGCCGCACTTGGCGGCGACGGGGTGAAGCTTGTAGCCGATATATCTCATCTCGGAGAGGTGGTCGGGAGGGATGTTGAGCTTTGCGTTGATCTTGTCGATGACCGCCCCCGTGCCGCCGGCACACTTGTCGTTCATGGTGGGGATCTTTCGCTTGCGTTTTGTTTCGGTATCCTCCTGAAAGACGATAATCTTCGCGTCCTGACCGCCGAGCTCGATGACCGATCCGCACGCGGGGAAGAGCTTTTCCACCGCCAGGGAGACGGCGTTGACCTCCTGAACGAAGCGAGCGCCGATATGGGGAGCGATCCCGCTTCCGCCGGAGCCGGTGATGTAGGCGTAGCAGTCGTCCGTTTTCATATCCAGCTCCCTCTCTATCCTCTGGAGGAATTCGAGGGCCTTCTCCTGCTGCTTGCTCTCGTGGCGCTGGTAGTCCTGCCAGAGAATCTCATCCGACTCGCCGTCGACCACCACCGCCTTGACGGTCGTCGATCCGACATCCATGCCGATGTAGTAGTTTCGCTTATCCATATCTATAATTGACTAATGACTATTGACAATTTTTTCAATCTTCAATTGATCATTAATGTGAGGCCGTTTCCCTCGCCCTCTGGAGGGCCCCTTTCTTCCTTGCTCTTCTCTTGATGCGGGTTTTACGGATCTCCGCCCTTTTCACCTCGGCCACATGCCTGACGAAGCGGGCTGCCCTTCCCGTGATCACCCTGTAGTGAGGGATATGGTAGAGGGGGCGCCTCATCTCAGGATGTCTCTCAACGTACGCCTTCAACTCGTCGAGGGTAAATCCGGTGCTCTCCAGGACCTCTTTGAACTCCTTCCGGGCCTTGGTTTTCGCCTCGCCGAGGGCCATCTGCACACGGGAGTGGGCGTTTATCTCCCCCTCGCCCGATGTCTCGATGGGGAGGAATATCATGTTCTTGTAGTGGGAGACGACCGCCGCCTGGACCCCGTCGGACTGGGTGCTCGGCAGGCAGCCGAAGGGCTTGAGGGAGAGGACCATGTGAGCAAGCTCCTTCTCCGTGTAGTAGATGTTCTTTGCAACCTCCAGGTGCCCCTCCCCGCCGTCGCTCCTGCTGTGGTAGAAGTGGTGGGCGAGCCTCTCCAGCTCCCCCTGGTCGATGAGGTCGTGGGCGGTGCCGCCGAGGGCCTCGATGTACCGTCGATACTCGCGATTGAATATCCTCTCGGCAAGGCCGAGAATGATCTCCTTCTTCTTGAATCTCTTATAGTGACTCAGGCGTTTCTTGATCTCCCATTTTCCGGGAAGGGTGGCCCCCTCCTCACAGAGCCCCTTCCGGTCGTGGGCGGCCTGCTTCGCCTTGTGCAGGAGGTAGCTGACCCAGTTGGAGATGGGGCTGATATCGACCTCCGCCCCCTCCCTCTCAAGGAAGCTGAACATGTTGAAGTTCCCGTCCCCTTCGGTCGTTTGTGCCCAGAACTCGCCGGTTATCTTGACGACCGGCTTGACCCTGAAGGGGTCGGTCTCAACGGTGTTGAGTTGTTCCGCCACACAGCGCAGCCCCTCTGTGTACTCCTTTCCATACATTTGGGACAGGAATTTTCCGATATACCTGCCGGCCCCCTCCATTCCCAGAGAGTTGAGACGTCTCCGCCCCTTTTCTGAAAGCTCAAAGGGACGCCTCCGCTTTATCTTCTCGTAGAGGGAGTGCATCGCATCCTCAAGGACCTCGTCGGTCTTCCCTTTCTCTACCTCGTAGGGGCGAACCTGATAGGCGAGGCTGTTGATGAGGTCGGCCATCATGAGTGAGTTGAGAAAACCGAGGAAGAAATCCATGTTCAGCTCCAGACCGGCCTCGGCCCCCGACTGTTCGAGACCGGCCGACTGCTGGAAGAGGACGACACGGAAGCCGTCAAAACCGGCGTTGTGGAGGGCAAGGCGGTACTCCGCCTCGTACATGCCGAAACGGCACGGGCCGCATGAGCCGGCGGTGAGGAAGATGTACTTATCGATAATCTCCTCCTTCGAGAGACCCTTCTTCTCCAGTCCCTGGAGGTACTGCACGAGGTTCCCTACCGTAAAGTAGGTGGGGTTGCACTGGCCGTTATTGCCGTACTCCTTCCCTGTCTGAAAGGACTCAACCGTCGGAACGGGGAGGTTCTCAGCCCTGTAACCGAGGCTCTCGAGGGTTCCCTTGCTCAGGAGCTCATGCTTCGACGGCAGCCCCCCGAAGAGGAGGGTCGTGTGTTCACGCTGCTCCTTTGTAAAGAAGGCCTCCTGTGGACGGGTGTAGTGTGAGGGGGCGTAATTCCCCTCCTCTATGCTCTCCCGCTCCTCGATGCCCGTTTCATCGTCGTGGTAGTCGTTAACGTGCTCTGTCTGTTCCATCTATCCTTTACCTCTTTTTTTTGTGAGTACTGTTATTGATTCGATTGAAAAAACCTGCGGAAATATTGTAACAATTCGACGACTCACGCAACCTGAAGGTTGCGGCTACGTTAGTTTTTATGGTTTATACAAGCAATAAGCGTGCCACAGAGCGCCTTTCAAGGGCGGCAGGATAAATCAAATAATATTAACAGGTTGTCGCTCCTCATTGCGGCATCAACGGCATGAGAAGGAGCGGGTGTGTTATCTTATCAGATACAGTGTATCTTATGCAATACTGTTTGTTGAGATTCCCAGCTGGCGGATGAGGCGTGCAAGGTAGGTCCGCTGAAGGCCGAGGAGTTCTGCCGCCTGTGTCTGGTTCCCCTCTGTTCGCTTGAGCGCCTCCTCGATAACGTGCCGTTTATGCCCCTCCACCGACTCATGATAGGGTCTTATCTTTCCTCCTGCCTCCGGCGCCACGGGAGCGCCTGCTTCATGAATAATAATATCGTCACGTGTTATCTGTCTGTCGCTGTCGAGGACCACCGCGCATTCGATGACATTTTTTAGCTCCCTGATGTTGCCGGGCCAGGTGTGGTTCTCGAGGAGGAGCACCGCTTCTCTGGTGATGGCTGGCTTCTCCTTGTTGCATTTCCGGCTGAATACGTCGAGATAGTGGTCGACCAGGAGCAGGATATCCTCTCGCCGTTCCCGGAGGGGAGGGACATGGAGGCTGATGACATGGAGGCGGTAGTAGAGGTCGCTTCTGAATCCCCCGGCGGCAACCAGCTCCTTGAGGTCGCGGTTGGTTGCCGAGATGATGCGCACATCGATGGGGATGGTCTCCCTCCCCCCGACGCGCTGGATCTCCCCCTCTTCGAGGACGCGGAGGAGCTTCACCTGCATGGCCGATGAGATCTCCCCCACCTCGTCAAGGAGGAGGGTGCCGCCGTGGGCGGTCTCGAATATCCCCTTCTTCGTTGCATGGGCGCCGGTGAAGGCGCCCTTTTCGTATCCGAAGAGTTCCGCCTCGAGGAGGCTCTCCGTCAGGACAGCGCAATTGATGGCGAAGAACCGCTCGCTCTGCCTCGCGGAGAGGTGGTGGATGGCCCTTGCCAGGAGCTCCTTCCCCGTTCCGGTCTCACCGACGATGAGGACGGTCGAGTCGGCCTTGGCAACCAGCCTGAGCTGCTCAAAGAGGCGCTGCATCCGCGGGCTCTTCCCTATCATTCCCAGAAAGTCGCTCTCCCGCTGGATGGTCGTCTTGAGATTCTCATTCACCCTCGCCAGCTCCTCGTTCTCTATCGTTGAGCGGAGCACCCTCGTCTGGGTTTCCCTGAGTCCCCGGATGTAGTAGAAGATGAGGGGGACGATATCGGCCTTGGCCCTGGCAATGAAGGGGAGTTCCCTCGGGACCCTTCGCTGGACCCACCGGTACCGATAGCGCGAGTAGGGGGCGTTGTAGAACCTCCCCTGGTGCAGGATATAGGTCAAGGTGCCCTTCTGGAGTGTTCCGCCGCGGACGATCTCATAGACCCCGTTCTCCCCGCTCTGATATGCCGGATCTGTCTCTTTCCTCGGGGTGATGACGGACGCCTCGCCGTCCCGGGGGGAGACGACCAGTTCATCGCTGTTGACGGGGGTATCGTGGGGCAGGGGGATTGACTCATACTGCAGGTAGGTCCTCTGCGCCGTTGCCACCTCTCTATTGGTGGCTGACTCTACGATTGAGATGGCGTCTCCCCCCTCCTCAATGTGGTAGTTGCCGAACTCCCTGACAACGGTCTCAAGCTTTAACTGTGATACCTCCTCGATGCAGGCGGTCTCTTCGACGTAGTCGAAGAGAGAGGCGAACCCCTCATAGTTTCCCCTTATGAGATTGACGCTCCCAATCAGAGGCGCCACGTCAAGTCCGAAGCGGGAGAGGAGGATGAGTTCGGATGGGCCTGTATCGTGGGGTTTGATGGATTGGAGCTTCAGATAGTTGGTATATCCCCCGGCCCACAGGTTCGAGTAGAGGAGTATCTGCTCGACGTTGTTGAGGAGTTTTATAATGAGCTCCAGGATGGAGGGGCTTTTTCGCGGCCTGAAGTAGTTCCGGGCGGCGAGGTAGGTGACCTCCTTGCTGCCCGTCGTCTCCTCGGCGGCGTGAATGAGGGAGACGAGAAGATGATGGGGGACCCAGTTGTTGTAGTCCTTCAAGAAACCCTTCGGGTCGTCGACCCGGTGGTGGAAGTCACAGCCGTGGAGGATCGCCTGATAGTCGATGTCGCTGTCCTTCCCGACCTCTTCCAGGTGGAGGATCACCATCCTGGTGAGGAAACAGCTTACCCACGGTGTTTCATGTCCTGTTGTTACGATTTCCATTTGGCAAGAGGGGAAGGGTTTACGATATCATCGTTTTGAAGGTATCGTAGGTACTACGGTTTGTCAATGAAAAGCTCATGACGGTGGAGGGGGCGTGTGGTTTCAGGAGTGTTGTAATGGCGAGGGAGACGGTGTAAAATCGCATGAACCGGCTCTCGATAACCTCTCGGAAGCTTCGTTACGGATTTCTCAACAGTGTGTGGCGTGCTGTCTCAGAGGGTGGGGAATATGCCCGAACTGACTGTCAGACAGGAGATATACGAGACCATCAAGGGGGAGCGTTTGACTGCGCGGGAGATATCGCAGGCGGTCAGGGTCAGAGAGCGGGAGGTCCTGGGGCATCTGGAGCACCTGGCGAAGAGCCACAGGGGACACTTTGTCGTTGAACCCCCCGTCTGCCACGGATGCGGCTTCGTCTTCAAAAAGCGGGAACGCTTCGGAACACCCGGCAGGTGCCCCCTCTGTAAAAGCGAGGGAATAAGCGAAACGAGGTACGGGATAGAGGAGGGAGTCAAGGGTTCAACACCTTCCATAAGAGAGTGCCTTTCCGTTAAAGAACAGTCTTCGCCTGGTTGTGATAAATAATGCATCCAATCTCCGCCCCATAAAAGACCACCCCTCTACCCCGAAAACGGAGAGCACTCTTCAAAGCTGATAAATTTTACATCGCTGGAGCCTTACTTGAACCTCTGTAGTCACTCAACCTGATGTTTACTCTTACAATCAAGCGCGCATTATCATAGTACACATCTGTATGGCAGCAGCTCGAAGTCACTCTATCGGAGTCAAAGAGTAGTAGAATGGTTCATGTTTTTGTGCTAAAAAGGGTGGTGTTCTCAATCTAAAAGGAGGAGATGACACCATGGTGAGAAAAGTGAGAAACGGGCAACAGATACCTCTATTACTTATCTGTACGATACTTACCGCACTCCTCGCGACTCCACCTGTGGTTCACGCCCAGGGAGAGGGGCAGAGTATTGAAGTGACCGTCGATATAACCCCCGAACTGAGGAGCAAGGCTAAACCCGATCAGGCTGTCTTCGTCTTTGCAAAGGGTATCAAGGGGCCCAGGGCGCCCCTCGCAGCCGTCAAGGTGAAGGTTGCAGACCTCCCGACAACGGTGACGCTCGACGACTCCAGGTCAAAGCCCATGTTCAAGTTCTCCCGCCATAAGAAGGTGCGGGTATTCGCTCGGGTTTCACAGAGCGGGGGTGCGCTGAAGAGCAGGGGAGACTTCGAAGGGGTCTCCCCGGTTATTAAACTGAATAAAGTCGGGAAACCTATCACGGTCACAATTGATTATATAGTTCCGTGAGGATTGTGGACTACTTTTTGTAAACAATCTGTGGTGGACACTCCGGTAGAGTGTTGTTTTGCCGGTTTTTTCTTGACAAACGTTCTGAAAGAGATTAAATTACTAAACTAAACTCTTACGCAGTTTTTTGAGAAGGAGTCTATGAAAACTCATCTTCCCAAAGTGGGTGACATTAATAAACAGTGGTACCTCGTCGATGCAAAGGATGAGGTTCTCGGCAGGCTGGCCACCCGTATCGCAACCGTACTGAGGGGGAAGCATAAGCCGACCTATACCCCCTTCATGGATACCGGAGACTTTGTAGTCGTAGTCAATGCCGAGAAGGTTAAAGTTACGGGGAAGAAGCTGGACGACAAGACCTATTACCGCCACTCACAGCATCCCGGCGGCCTCAAGCAGATTGTCCTGAAAGACCTGCTGGCAAAGAGGCCCGAGGATGTAATAAAGAAGGCGGTCTGGGGAATGCTTCCGAAGGGGGTCCTCGGGCGGAAGATGTTCAGGAAGCTCAAGGTCTATACAGGTGATGCACATCCCCATCAGGCACAACAGCCCCAACCGTTGACATAAGGAGCAGGAGCGATGGAAGAGAATACGGCATGCGCCGTTGGAAGGCGCAAGACTTCAATAGCACGTGTGAGGATAAAGCCGGGGAGCGGTACCGTCATAGTGAACAGGAGACCCCTCGATGAATACTTTGACCGTCCTGCCCACAAGGTGGTTGTCATGCAGCCCTTCGAGGTGACTAATACCGAAGGCAAGTACGATGTCTCTGTCAATGTGAACGGAGGCGGGGTGACAGGCCAGGCGGGGGCTATCCGGCACGGTATTGCGAGGGCCCTCACCGATATAGATGCCGGTATGAGGACCTCTCTGAAGAGGGCCGGTTTCCTTACAAGGGACCCGAGGATGAAGGAGAGGAAGAAGTATGGCCAGAAGGGGGCGCGGGCTCGGTTCCAGTTCTCCAAGAGGTAGCGCTCTGGAAGATTCCTGTTTTTGTGATGTTGGGGGAAGGTCATCCGGCCTTCCCCTTTTGTTTTGTTGTGTCAGAAAAATGTGCTAAGGTAATGAAGAATGATTAAAACAGCCATCATAGGAGCGAGCGGCTACACGGGCTTTGAGCTGGTGAGGATACTCCTCGCTCACCCGGAGGCGGAGCTTGTCGCCGTGACATCGCGGCAGTATAAGGGGAAAACGGTAGCGGACGTTTTCCCTGCCCTGGCCGGTCTGACTCGACTCTCCTTTCAGGATACGGACAACCTCGATTCCGTTGGAGAAGCGGAGATTATCTTCACCGCGCTCCCCCACGGAACCTCCCAGGAGGTGGTGTCGAAGGTCGCGGAAATGGGGAAAAGGGTTATCGACCTGAGCGCCGATTTCAGGTTGAAAGATATTGATCTCTACAGAGAGTGGTATGGAGAGCATACGGCGTGTGATATCCTGAAGACGGCGGTGTACGGCCTCCCTGAAATCCACAGGGATGCAATAAAGGGGGCACAGGTGGTGGCAAACCCCGGCTGTTATCCGACCGGCGCCCTTCTCGGTCTCGTCCCCCTTCTCCGGGCGGGGCTCATAGAGAGGGGGGGCATAGTGATCGATGCGAAGAGCGGGGTTTCGGGGGCCGGACGGGGGGCATCCCTCACCACCTCCTTTGTCGAGGTGAACGAGGGCTTCAAGGCATACAGCATCGGGGTGCACCGCCACACACCGGAGATCGAGCAGGAGCTGAGCCTCCTCGCGGGCGAGGGGATACGGGTCACCTTTACCCCCCACCTCCTTCCCGTGAACAGGGGCATTCTGAGTACGATCTACACCTCACTACGGGGGGAGGTCACTACCGGGGCGCTCCTCTCCGCCTATAGCAACTTCTACAAGGGTGAGCCCTTTGTTCGGCTGATGGGGGCTGATGCCTTTCCGAATATCAGTCAGGTGAGGGGTTCCAACTACTGTGACATAGGGGTAAAGGCGGATGGTCGTACCGGAAGGGTGGTGGTTATCTCCGCCATCGACAACCTGATCAAGGGCGCCTCGGGACAGGCGGTGCAGAACATGAATATCATGTGCGGCCTGCCGGAGGAGAGCGGTCTCTTGACTCATCCCGGCCCGATCTGAGGGGAACGCCGCTTACCACGGCAATCCACTCCGGCAGCCTTGCGTGGTGGAGCTGAAGTCACCCCTCATCTGAATATCCGATGCAACGAGGCCTCAAACTCTTCAAGGTTATCGGGATCCAGATATCCCTGGATTATACATGGTTCATCATCTTCGCCCTTGTGGCGTGGACCCTTGCCCAGGGTTACTTCCCGACCGTTGTCCCAGAGCAGGCGCTCTGGATATACATCGCCATGGGGGTCGTCTCCTCCCTCCTCCTCTTTGTCTGCATACTGCTCCACGAGCTCTCCCACTCCTATGTCGCCAATAAGCTGGGAATGGATATAAGGGGGATAACCCTCTTCATCTTCGGCGGCGTTGCGGAGTTATCGGGCGAGCCGGACGACCCCCGGACGGAACTGAAGATTGCGATCGCAGGACCCCTTGCAAGCGGGACGCTGGCTCTCCTCTTCTGGCTCATCAAGGAGGGGCTCACGGCTCTGGCCCTTTTCCCCCTGATTGCCTCCGTATGCGGCTACCTCGTTATTATCAATATCGTCGTTGTCGTTTTCAATATGATACCCGGCTTCCCCCTCGACGGGGGGAGGGTGCTCAGGGCCGTCTGGTGGATGAAGAGCGGCAACCTCCAGGTGGCGACCCTGACGGCGAGCCGTGTGGGAAAGGGGTTTGCCCTCTTCCTCATCTTCTTCGGTCTCCTTCAGCTTGTTACCGGCAACATTATCGGCGGGCTGTGGGCGGTCTTCATCGGCATCTTTCTCCAGCAGGCGGCGGAGAGCGGCTACCGGGAGCTCCTTATGAAGAACTCCCTCAGAGGAGTACGGATCGGAGATGTCATGACGAGGGAGGTGGTGACCGTCTCTCCCGACGATTCCCTTCAGGTAATCGTTGACGACTACCTCTTCAAGCATCACTTTGTGAGTTTCCCCGTCGTTTCGGCCTCTCGGCTGGTCGGCATGCTCAACCTCGGCGATATACGGGGAGTTCAGCGGGAAAAGTGGCGTGAGACCCGTGTGAGGGATGTCATGGAGCCTCTCCCTCAACAGACCCTTGTAAGCCCGCGGGACACCGCAATCGAGGTGTTGTCCAAGATGGCCACCCTCGGCGCCGGGAGGTTCCCCGTTGTTGAGGGGGGGAGGCTTGTCGGCATCATCTCCCGGCGGGACATAATGAAGCTCATGGCCTTCAAGAGGGATCTCGGGAGCTAGGGTTTGTTGAAATGTTAATCAGTTCCCTGCCGTGTCATAGATAGTTTTTTTCACGATACAGACTAATAAAGTGTAAAGATTGGAATATCCATAGCTATGAAAAAAGAGAACCTGAGAGAATTTGCCTGAGTTTCTTTCCCATCTTCAGTTACTGTGCGCAACCTGGGGGTCATCTGAACTCCAAATCCCCAGGATGCAGGCAGGGTTTCCTGCCATTTCTTTTGCCAGAAATCAACAGCGTTTACATAATAAATTCCCGGTGAAAATACCTGATCAAAACCCACTTCAGGATCGTCATTGGATTCGGTGTTCTCGTCTTCATTATTATGCAGACGGTAGTTGGCAATTGCACCTAAATCGAATATCGTAACAAATAAACCAAAATTCCTCATCAAGTCTATTTTACCGTCCTCAAAATTATTTGATATAAAACTCAATGTTTTTAAATAACCACCCTTGGCTCTCAATGACTTAAAATGCACTTCTAAACCTACAGGCACCCAGGGCCCAAAATGATACCCGTCCCTCAAACCGACGTCCTGCAGCTTCTCTCTTCCACCCACAAAACCGAAATAGCTGTTTACCGTTACCGTCCAATCCTTCTTTCTTTTGATCCTATACCCACCAACAGGCATGGCGGCGTCTTCCAGGGCCTTTCGCACCTCCTTTGAATCCCTGGCGGAAGCTACATTGTAAGTAAAAGCAAGGTACTTATGGAGATCTCTATGAAAGCCATTTACATGATCTTCCTGCGAGCTATCCTGTAAGTAGTCCTTCATGGTTGCCAATGTCAGTACGACCGCCTTGTTATAGTCCTCAGATTTGATTGCATTGTAAAATCCTACAGCCCTCATGAGGACATAGAAGTTGTAGTGCACATCATTTCTCATACTATTTTCATTGTCTGTTGCTTTTCTAAGCTCGGCGATTGCTGTCTCTAAAATGTTTTCCGCCAGCACACGGTTTACAGTTTTGAGTGCCGACGCTATTGTGCTCATGCTGCCTTTGTCCTTAGCCGCCTTCTCGACTGAACCTATAGCATCACTGACTGAACCTCTAGCTTCAGTATACTTTGCAACTAATTCCCGGAATCTTTGAGCTGCGTCGCCATACGCCGCTCCTGTTTTGTCAGAAGTTTTGATGGTAGCTGCCAATGTGGTTGTGACCTCAATGATTTTACCGAACACATCATCCAAGTTGTCAAGAGCTTCCTCAGCATCTTTTAATACCCCCTTTATCTCTTCAGAGGCCTGCCTGTCACTATCCGACAGTGCGCCGACATCTGCCTTTGCGAAGGCCTCCTTAGCCTCATTCCTTGCCGATTCCCACGCTGCAATGATGCTTGCTTGCCCTTGAATCACAACATCTATTAAGTCATTTTCAAGTCTCTTCACCTCTATTTTTGCTTGCACTGCTTTATCCTTTGCATCTTCAAAGAGCTTCTTTGCGTCATTATCTTCGACCAGCAACGATGTAAACTCGATGGCGTCTTCAATGGCAAGGGCGTAGCTAATAAATGACGCAGGGTCCACGACTGTTTTCAGGTGATCAACGTCCTGATTTTTCTTTATACGGTCAGCCACCAGGTCAGCCTTTTCAAGTATCAAAATGAGCCTCTGGAGCTTGGGCCAGAACAGCTCAAACTTCCGTGGTTCCATGTCAGTGCCGTTCTCTTTGAGAAGGTTGAGCTGTTTAA
>JBHHXU010000008.1:0-14346 GCA_046757185.1 Thermodesulfobacteriota bacterium | reverse complement strand
GTTCAACTGTGACGCGGAGCCTATAAAATACTATCTGCTCTCGAGAGTGTGTGGCGATAATGTTGTCATACAGAATGATTACAGTGGGTATCTACTTAATTTCAAAGATGAAGACAGCAACCTCTTTTGTTTTTACACAACTTGTTTTACATTACCCTGCCCTCTCGCCGGTTGCGTTGGAGGTGTGAATAGCTTATAATCCTCCCTCATCGGCATCGACGGTCCTCCGCTCTGTTTCGATTTTTTGTCTTCTTCCGTAAAAATGGAGTGTTGTGATGCTGGCGCCCGTTTATAACACTACTTGATTGAACCTATCTGCAATGGCCGTGAGGAACCGCCTTTGGCAAAAATGAATATTTCTGCATACAGGAAGCTCTTTCCCGTGACGGAGAACCTCGTCTACCTCAACCATGCCGCCGTGGCGCCCCTGTCGACTCGTGTGGTCGACAGAGTCACGGCCTTCCTTGAGGAGTACCGTGAGTACGGCAGCCTCCACTACGAAAGGTGGATCGATTACATGGAATCGGTGAGGGGCATGGCCGCATCGCTTGTCGGTGCAGAGCGCGGGGAGGTGGCCTTCGTCAAGAACACTTCGAGCGGCCTCTCCATGGTGGCAAACGGCATCGAGTGGCGGAGAGGCGACAATGTCATTACCGCCGATTGCGAGTTCCCCAGTAACGTCTATCCGTGGATGAACCTTGCACCGAGGGGGGTCGAGCTCAGGCTGGTAAAGGAAAAAGAGGGACGGGTTCATGTGGAGGATATCGAGGCGCAGATTGACGGGAGGACGAAGCTCCTCTCCATCAGCTGGGTGGAGTTTGTCAACGGCTTCAAGAACGACCTGAAGGCACTGGGTGAGCTCTGCAGGAAGCGGGGGATGTACTTCTGCGTGGACGGGATACAGGGGCTCGGCGCACTCAAGATGGACGTGGAGGATTTCGGGATAGATTTTCTCGCCGCAGACGGACACAAGTGGCTCTTGGCGCCGGAAGGGATCGGTATCTTTTACGTTTCCCGGAGGGTAATGAATGAGCTGCGCCCCTCTCAGGTGGGGTGGCACTCCGTCGTAAACCCGTCGAACTTCCTCCCCTACCACTTTGAGTTCATAGGTGACGCACGGAGGTTTGAGGAGGGGAGCCCGAACATGATGGGCATCTACGCACTCGGCGCGTCGCTGGAAACGCTCCTTGATATCGGAATCGGACACATCGAGGAGGGCATCCTCTCCCTCAACGAGAGGATTATCGAAGGTCTCAGAGAGATGGATGCTGCCATCCTCAGTCCCCTCGGAGATACGGAGCGGTCCGGCATCCTCCTCTTTGCCCCCCCTCACGGGAGCGTCGAGGGACTCTACGACCACCTCGCCAGGAATCAGATCTTTACCGCCATAAGACCGGGCGGCATTCGGATATCACCCACTTCTACAACGATGAAGAGGATGCCGACAGGCTGTTAAGAGCCGTTGCCGAGTACAGGGATTAGCAGGGCACTCCGATCCATTCGCAGAGAATAAAATGTGTGGCTATTTATGGGATTAACCTGTAGAATACCGTCTAAGGAAGGTCTGATTTATTCTGACCTTCTGCGGCACCGGTCAGTGCCACCATTTTTAATGGCGGTAAGCCATTGAAAATGTGAGAAAAGGATAAATCGCATTCTTACTTTTCGTTTCTGAATAATTCAGGAATGAATTATTCAGAGTTTCCCTAAATGTTAAAAATAAAAACCAGGAGGAGAGCATGAAGAAAAGAATAATAATCTTGTCGGTACTGCTCATCGTTATAGCGGCTTTCACCTTTGGGTGCAGCAAGTCGGAAGAGAAAGAAGGAACGGCAAAGGAAGAAACCCCCGCCTATAAGTCGGAAGCACCTGCACCACCTCCGGCCCAGGCTGTGAGACAGGGAGGAATAGTGAAAGAACACTTCGATGCCGAGGGGTATACCTATCTCAGCCTCGAGGATTCAGAGGGGATAAGGATGTGGGTTGCCGCGCCTCAGATGGAGGTGAAGGTCGATGATGTGGTCGAAATCTCCGGAGCAAACCTGATGACCGATTTCCACAGCAAGACCCTTGACAGGACCTTTGACGCCATACTCTTCGCAAACTCCGCGAGGGTCGTAGACAAGGGGGAGATGATGGCGGCTGTGGGGCAGTTGCCGCCCGACCATCCGCCGCTCCCTGAGGTCACTACATCAGTAAAAAACATTGAAAAGGTCAAGGGTGGCTACACGGTGGCAGAGCTGTACTCGAAGAGGAAGGAGCTGAAGGGGAGTGATGTGAAGATACGGGGGAAGGTGGTAAAGTACACGGAGGGGATCATGGGAAGGAACTGGATACACCTCCGTGACGGGACAGGTGATGAGGGCTCAAATGACATTACCATAACCACCACCCAGAGGAGTGCAGTAGGGGATGTTATCGTCGCATCGGGAAAGCTCGAGACCGACAGGAACCTGGGCGGCGGTTATCACTACCCGGTCATTATAGAGGACGCATCGCTCGCCGCACAATAGTCGCCGGTAGTATGCCGCTTCCACTCCCCCATTCATGCGGATCATCACTAACGGCCATTTGATGTAAAGAGAGGGGTCGCATCGTACAGGGACCCCTCTTTCATAACCACAGTCAGTTGTATCTTTAACGTTGCTGACTGCGTAGAGATATAAACCATTGAACCCCCACAAAGGATTACCCCTCGGTGTTAATAGAACGAGACAGAGAGCCTGCCCGTGAAAAATGGAGCTTCCTAAGCCCCACGCATGGTGATGTCTCCTTCGACACCCTCTTCAAGATGCTCACCGAATATGTTGAGGAGGAACCTGATTATTCCTATAATATTATTGTAGGTTCGGACTCATTCGCGGCGGAGGAGACGGTCTTTGTCACCGCGGTGGTGATACACAGGATAGGGCATGGCGGGAGGTACTTCTATAAAAAGCGGCGTCACCGGAAGATGAAGAGCATGAGGCAGCGAATATATTACGAAACGTCACTCAGCCTGGAGCTGGCAGGGCTCCTCTGCGGAAGACTTGCCGAGAACGGCTGCTCCTACCTCCCTGTGGAGATACACCTCGACATCGGGACAAACGGCGCCTCCAAGGATATCATCAGGGAGGTAGTCGGCATGGTAACCGGTTCGGGGTTTGCGGCGGTAACCAAGCCTGACTCCTACGGGGCCATGAAGGTTGCCGACAGGCACTCAAAATGAATAATGCCGGGGTTTCTCTGACGGGTGGAGAGCGGCTGTCGATACCATCAAGGGGGAGCATACACGATAGCGTTATGGTGAAAAGGAGAATGGTATTTATTGCCATTGCTATCGCATTCCTGACGGGGTGGTCCTCTGCTTCAGACCTCCTCATTGTCGACAGGTTCTCCTCCGGTACGGTACCGGACGGAATCCCCTCCGGGTGGCAATCGCTGGAGTTCCCGAAGATCAGGCGACATACGCAGTATACCGTCATACAGGACGGCGGCAATCGTGTCGTCATGGCCGTAAGCAGCCGATCGGCTTCCGGCATCTTCAAAAAGGTCGATATCGACCCTAAGAGGTATCCCATCATGACGTGGCGATGGAAGGTAAAAAATGTCCTCGAAAAGGGGGATGGAAGGGTGAAGGCAGGGGATGATTATGCTGCGCGTATCTACGTAACATTCCTCTCCGGCACTGACGATGAGGGCCTCATTGAGACGATGAAGAGGAAGCTGGCAAAGAGAATCTACGGTATTGAGCCCCCCGGCAGAGCGATAAATTATATCTGGGCAAATAAACTGAAGAAGGGCGCTGCCATTCCCAACGCCTATGCACAGGAGGCAAGGATGGTAGCCGTCGAGAGCGGGTCGGCGGAGATTGGAAAGTGGGTCGAGGAGGAGGTCGATATCTACCAAGACTACAAACGGCTCTTCGGCGCCGAGCCTCCGAGGGTGACCGGCATTGCCATCATGACCGATACGGACAATACGGGGGAAACGGCAACCGCCTACTATGATGATATTGTCTTCAGGAAAAGGTGATGGCGTCGTAAAAAGTCCGATCTACTGCGTCGCATCCTTTACTTAGCCACCCCACGACTTTTTAAGAGGCTATCAAAGGCAGCTAGAGGTTCAGCATCCTCTTGAACTCCTCCTCGTCTATAATCTTCAGCCCGAGGGCCTTCGCCTTTTCGTATTTGCCGCCGTACTCGTCACCGGCCACGACATAATCCACCCTCCTGCTGACGCCGGAGGCCGCGGTCCCCCCCCTCTCTTCAACGAGCCGCTTCGCCTCCGCCCGTTTCAACGACGGTAATGAGCCGGTAAAGAGGAATACCTTTCCCGCCAGCTCTCCCCCTCCCCCTTCCCTCTTCGCCTCCGGGAAGACGACACCCGCCCTTTTGAGTTTCTCCAGGACCTCCCTGTTGTGGGGCTCCCGGAAGAAGTCAACAACGCTCTCCGCCGTCTCGGGTCCAATCTCCCGCACCTCCATGAGGCGGTCATACTCCGCACCCATGAGCGCCTCAAGTGAACCGAACTCATCGGCGAGGAGCCGCGCCGTGTGCTCCCCTACCTGCCGGATGCCCAGTGCAAAGATGAGCCTCTGGAGGGTGGGTCGTTTGCTCTTCTCTATGGCGTTCAGGAGGTTCAGGGCCGATTTTTCCCCCCACCGTTCGAGGGTGAGTATCTCCTCCTTCGTGAGGGTGAAGATGTCCGCAACGTCCCTTACGATGCCCCTGTCAACGAGCTGGTCGACATGCCTGTCGCCGAGCCCCTCGATATCCATGGCCCGCTTCGAAGCGAAATGCCTTATGGTCTCCTTGAGCTGGGCCGGACAGGAGAGCCCACCGGTACAGTAGTGGATGGCCCCTATCTTCTCCACACCGGCGCCGCAGAGGGGGCAGGCGTCGGGCATGATAAAAGGCGTCTCACCGCCCGTCCGCTTCTCCTTGATTACCGCGACCACTTCGGGGATTACATCCCCCGCCCTCTGGACGATTACCGTGTCGCCGGCGCGGACATCCTTCCTCTCCACTTCCTCCTGGTTGTGGAGTGTCGCCCGCTCTATCGTGACCCCACCGACCTTCACCGGCGCCATAATCGCCACGGGGGTAAGGGCCCCTGTCCTCCCCACCCCCACCTCTATCGATTTGACGACGGTCGTCCCCTGGTGCGGAACGAACTTGTAGGCGAAGGCCCACCGCGGGCTCCGTGCGAGGGCGCCGAGCCGCTCCTGGAGGGCAAGGCTGTTGACCTTTGCGACAATGCCGTCCACCTCGTAAGGGAGCTCCTCCCGCATCAGGGCCATCTCTCTCTGGTAGTCGATGACCTCACCGATGCCCCGGCAAATTCTGACGTGAGGGTTGACCTTGAAGCCCCACCCTTTGAGGGCATCGAGGGTTTCCATGTGGGTCGTACAGTCACTCCCCTCGAAGACGCCCACTCCGTAACAGAAGATGTCGAGGGGACGGGTCGCGGTAATCCTCGGATCGAGCTGCCTGAGGGAGCCGGCGGCGGCATTGCGGGGGTTCGCAAAGGGGGGGGCCCCTTTCGCTACCCTCTCCCTATTGAGAGCCTCAAACGCCCCAAGGGGTATGAAGACCTCGCCCCTCACCTCTATGCGCTCCGGGACGGCAGGGGCGGCTCCACCTGACTCCTTGAACCGCTCCGTCAGGAGCCCCATGGGGATGGTCCTGACGGTCTTGAGGTTCAGGGTTACATCCTCACCCGTATAGCCGTCACCCCTCGTAGAGCCGGTAACGAACCGTCCGCCTTCATAGATGAGCTCTACGGCGAGACCGTCGATCTTCGGCTCCGCCACATACTCAATCTCATCGGTCTCCTTGAGATATCGTTTAATCCTGCCGTCGAGCTCCAGCGCCTCCTCGACGGAAAAGGCGTTGTTCAGGGAGAGCATGGGGATGGTATGGGTTACGGCGCCGAACGCTTCGAGGGGCTGTGCGCCGACACGACGGGTGGGCGAGTCGGGGGTGACGAGGTCGGGGAAGCGCCCTTCGAGCTCTTCGAGGCGGCGCATCAACCGATCGTATTCGGCGTCGCTTATGACGGGGCTGTCGAGGACATAGTACCGGTAATTGTGGTAGCCGATCTCCTCCCTGAGCCTCTCGACTTCCTCCATGATGGCACTATCCTTCGCTCCACCGGACACACCACCTATGTAGCACAGGGCCCGATAAAGGTCAATGAATCCATTTGCATTCCGCCTCGCCTTATGGTTTCATTACTGTCACAAAGAAAGAAGCCTGACGGGATGAGGCACGAAGAATGGAAGATGTATTAAATAAGATAAAACTTACGGATCTTCTCAAAAAGGCTAAGGAAGCGGGCGATGCGATCCTCGAGGTGTATCACTCCGACTTCGCTGTCGAACAGAAGGAGGACAGGTCACCCCTCACCCTGGCTGATAAGAGGTCCCATGAAATCATATGTGCCGGTCTGAGCCTGCTCTATCCAGAGATACCGATCCTGAGCGAAGAGGGGAGAGAGATACCCTTTACCGAGCGGGAGAAGTGGGAGTATCTCTGGCTCATCGACCCCCTCGACGGCACAAAGGAGTTCATCAAGAGGAACGGGGAGTTCACCGTCAATATCGCCCTCATACACAACGGGAAACCCGTTGCAGGGGTTATCTATGTCCCGGTCATGAAGGTCTTCTACTTCGCGAAGGAGGGGGTCGGCGCATACAGGAGGGCCTATACGAGAGAGATCGAAGGAATGGATGAGGACGGGGAGCTCCTCGAAGGTTCGGAGAGGTTACCCCTGGCGGAAGCGCTCAACAGGCCCTTTACCGTCGTCGGCAGCCGCTCCCACATGTCGAAGGAGACAGAGGAGCACATCAACAAGCTACGGGCCTTCCACTCTGAATTCGGGATTATCTCTGCCGGGAGCTCTATCAAGATATGCATGGTTGCCGACGGGAGGGCGGATGTTTACCCCCGCTTCGGGCCGACCATGGAGTGGGATACGGCAGCCGGCCAGGCCATCGTGGAGGGGGCGGGCGGGCAGCTCGTCAATGCCGAAACAGAGGAACCTCTCAGCTACAACAGAGAGGATCTTCTCAATCCGTCATTTATCGTAAGACTTGAGAAGGGGTAAGGCGGATCAGAATATCCCCGCCCGGCGCTGCAGCCACCGCACATAGAGGATGATGCTCCCCACCTCCCTCTCATTCAACCCCTCGACCCTCGGCATATCACCGAATCTCCAGTGGTGGGCCCTTACCCCCTTCAGGGCAGCAAGATAAAAACTCATATCGCTGTGGTGACTGGGCTCATAGATCTTATGGACCAGAGGCGGCCCTTTGTCTGTACCGACACCCCTCTCACCGTGACACCGTGCGCAGTTGGCATTGAAGAGCCCCTCGCCTGACCTGAATTCCTGAGGCGCCGCCGTTCCACCTGAAGCCGCCTGCTCATCCGTTGCCGCGCTGCCGCAGGGCATGAAAAACAGTGCAACCAGGATAACCAACAATAAGAGGTGCATATATCTCACACAGTAGAGCATCGAGCCCCCTCCTGAGCGGCGGCCATCAGGCCGCCGCTTTACACGAACGACCTCCTCGTACATCTTCACCCATATCTCCCAGTGGAAATCGACTCATCATTCACCATCCACAATGCAGCCTTTTACATCTTCCCGTGCTTCTCTCTCATCTTCTCGTGCTTCTTTATCATTGTATCCAGCCTGTCCGCCATTTTCCCCAGTCTCCTCTTCTCGGCAGGGGTAGGCCGGTGGTCAAGGTTTTTCAGAATCACCATCGTCTCACGTATCATCTCCATCAGTTCGGTCATCATCCGATGATGCTTGGCCATCTTCTTCCCCCACTTGTGATGCTTCATCATGCACGGGTTTTTCATCGCACACGGATTTACCGCACAGGGGTTTTGCATTGCACACGGGTTTGCCACACACGGATTCGCTGCTTCTCCCCGCTGCATTCCGGCCATGGCCGGGGGCGCCGAGAGCGACAGGGCCAGAATGGCCGCTATGATTAATCTGAAAATACTCATCTCCCTTCCCTCCTTCCAACAGTCTGGTTGATTTCAGATGAGACAGGAGTTGTCAACCTCCCGTCCCCGCCTCTTTCTCCTTTTATAGCATAATCGTTTTAGGAAACAAAGAGTATTCCGTCACCCCCATGGCCCGCCTATGACGTCTTGCGAATAACGTCAAAGACCGCTTCCGGATGCAAAATCCCCGAAATCTGCTAAAAATTCACCAGTTCTTCTGTACTAAACACCCTTCAACCCTCCCGCACCATACACTATTACAGGTGCCAATCTGCACCTTCCCTTTTATTGCAATTATCGCTTGACATTACGAACGAGTATATATAGTTTACAGTCATAACTGTGTGATTCTATCAGGTATGGGCCGAGTAACCCAAGAGGCAGACCACATAAAACCATGATAAAAGTTACTGACCATATTTTTAAAAAAAGCTGTATTAGTATGGTTCTAACTATGGCGAAGTGATGAGGAGGGGATCATGAGACATGTAGCTTACTACGTTATAACGTTATTGGTTATTTTTCTTATCGCTACCGGTTGTGCACCGAGGATTCTATCACTACAGGTATCAACTGCGACAGAAGGACAGCCTGTTGATGTTAACGCAGAGATCAGGCCCTACTTGACGAATGTTGGACAACCCAGCATGGGTGTTGGACCTTATCTTGACAGCAATGGTCCTTTCCAACCTGTGGGTACAATGGCTCATACATCAGGAATCCAATACCAGGGCCAGTTAAACAATCTTACCTATGGTGGTTACCGGCTTGAGATGGAAGTGCCCTATACATTACCACTTCTACAGGATTCAATAAGAACGTATAAAGACTTTATCATAGGTGCACCTGCATCCTGTTTTGCATTCGACAGTGGTAATAATACTCAAGGGTGGACAGTCGATGGGATTTATGATGGCGACACACAGGTAAAGGTAACGCAGTGTAGTGACACACTATTTCAGAATATTTTGTGGGACGACCTCACAAATTGGCCCGGTGGCCCTTATAATGATGGGAAGGGATCTATGTTATTGTTTGTCACTCCCACATGTTTTCCAACACAATCTTCTCAATTACAAAATTCCTGGCGTTTCGATCTTGTTTCTCCCAGCCTTGAAGGGAATAGCGACTGGCAGAACATCGGTGGATATACATTCAGAGTAAAGACAAATGCACCGGGAACATTCAATACAGGCATGATTGTACAAGCTCTTTTAAAGCTACGTAAAGCCGACGGCACGATAACCTGGTATCGTCAGGTTGACACGAACAATCAGCCGGTTTGGCATGTACTGGATAGTACCGACTGGAAGGTTATTGAATGGCCTATCCCGATCCCCGCTAATTGGGTAGTTCTTGATGTGCACATTCGAGTTTTTGGTGTACCTCAAGCAGTTTATCCAGAGGGGGTCATCCACTTGGATGGAATCTGCCCGCTACCACCGAACTAATACCATTAAGAACCAGCAAAGTACACTATGGGTGTGTAGATATTGAGCCAACCATTTAATATGGATAGGTATGCCTTCACTATGATTTTTTCCTACCAGCAAACATGATATAAAAGGGTTACGGAAAGACAAGAGGACTGACTACTTCCTCAAGACCTTGCAGCCTCACTGCATGATACAGTATTCATATGGCAATCAGTGCCCTCTTTTTTTTGACGGAAGTTTTCGTTTGACAAAAAAGACAGCCTTCATGTAGATTGTAAAGTAATGAGACGGCTTCCTAAAAAATATCTCACACCACTTTTGCTCATAGCCTTCTATCTTTTTTCAGTGAAGGGGGTTCTGGGCATGCCTCTCCTAGCCACCCTGCTTGATGGCAACCATAGAATGTCTTTAACTTCTTCACACGGAAAAATTCATATAAGCAAATACCATACAGAGAGCCACGAAACACATACCCACCATGATAATGATTTCTCCGATATTCATCCAGGATTCGTGGATACAGGCCACGAACATTCAGAGCACGAAAGCCACCTTACAGATTATACGAAAGACGCCTTTGCCAATATAAATACCGTTGGTTCTTTAAAGGTTTCCCACCCTCTCGATATCTCATGCACCATTCCCGTCATCAACATCTATCGATACGGTGCATCTCACCTTAAGACTCCACCTCCACTCGATTTATCATTAACACATATCTCCACAACGATCCTCCTGATCTGACCCCAAGCTTTCACGTTCACAGCAATAGTTCACCCAACCCACTTGATATGATAACTTTACGAGGATACTACTATGGATAGAAAGATACGACTTTTCATAGTAATAGCTCCCGTGCTATTACTCCTGCTGTCGGTACAGACTGTCCTGGCACACGGCATATCAGAGGCAGACAAGGAAGCGATACTCGGTGGTGGAATCCTGCAGTACAACTGGCTGGGGGCCACCCACATGCTCACCGGCTACGACCATCTCCTCTTTATCTTCGGCGTCATCTTCTTCCTTACAGGATTCAGGATGATCTTCACCTATATCACCGTGTTCACCATCGGTCACAGCATAACGCTCATATTTGCCACCATCATGGGTATCACGGCAAACTATTATCTTGTCGATGCGGTCATAGCCCTGAGTGTCTGCTACAAGGGCTTTGACAATATCGACGGCTTTCGGCGGTATTTTGAAGTTCAACCTCCCAACCTCCTCTATGTTATATTCGGGTTCGGGTTGATTCACGGTTTCGGCCTCTCAACGAGGCTGCAACAGTTGCCGCTCGGCGATACCGGCCTCATAATGCGAATCCTCTCCTTCAATGTAGGGGTGGAGTTCGGTCAAATAGCCGCCCTCTTTATCATGGTCTCGTTGATTGCCGGGTGGCGTAGAAGGGTATCATTCAGTGTATTCAGTACCGTCGCAAACTATGGGCTTATCGTCGCAGGCGCTCTTCTCTTTATGATGCAGATGCACGGCTATATGCATACCGTTTACCCTGATAAGTTCGGTTTCAGTGCCGACAACCACTATCATGAGCATGAAAAAATGGATATGCTCATGGAGCTGGAAACAGATGCCGGAAACAGCGAAACCGGTCACCACGACACCCTTTAGTAAAAGGAGGAGACAATGCGTATACTTAAGATAATGCTGTTTATAATCATCAGTAGTTTCGCTTTTAATGCCGTCTGTCCGGTAAAAAGCTCAGCACACTCAGACGCTGAACACCTCTCTGACGCAATAGAGGAGTATGAAGCGGTAGCGGCAGCACTGAAATATGTTAAACAGCTGGTGGAAAAGGGAAAGATTGAGAAGAGCTGGGAAGCGATAGAACACGGGACGGGCAAAATTAAAAAGTTCGGAAGAAAGTATGAGTGGGTCGTCACCCTAAAGAATAGTCAGGTAAAAGACCCAACGAAGAGGACCCTCTATTTCTTTCTCACCCTGAAAGGGGAGTATATAGCAGCTAACTTCACCGGGAAGTAGTAGTGAGACCGCCACAGCCGATACCCTCGAATATGTTCCCTCCCCCCCGCTATCTAAAAAATCGTCTCAAAGGAGAGAAAAGACTGGCAAAGACAGAATTTTTGTAGTAGCATTAAACACTTAATTTTTAAGGTAAAAGGGGGATCAGGCAAAAACCTCCGATAGGAGCTTAGTCAGTTTAACAATTGAAGTTTTCTACATTACATCTTCACGGGGATCTGTTACAGGGCATCGCCGACGCCGGTTTCGAGCGGTGCACCCCCATCCAGGAGCAGTCCCTTCCCGAAGCGCTTGCCGGCAAGGACCTCATCGCCCAGTCCCAGACAGGCACGGGCAAGACGGCCGTTTTCATCCTCACCATATTCAACCGCCTTCTTGCCGACACCGGAAAGAAGCCCAGGGGGCCGCGTGCCTTGGTGATGGCCCCGACGAGGGAGCTTGCCGTTCAATTGGATAATGAGGCAAAGCTGCTCGGCAAATACCTCCCCTTCCGCTCAGTGGCTATTTACGGCGGAGTGGAGTATGAAAAACAGATTTCGGCCCTCAAGGGGGGGGTTGACCTGGTGCTTGCCACACCGGGGAGGATGATAGACCTCTACAAGTCGAAACATTTCTCCATGAACGATATTGAGATATTCATCATAGACGAGGCGGACCGCATGTTCGACATGGGCTTTGCCCCCGACATCCGCTACATAGCAAACAAACTCCCAAAGGACAAGCCCCGGCAGACGATGCTCTTTTCGGCTACCATAGAGGCAAACGTCCACCGCCTTGCTTCGAGGTACATGAAGCCGGACCCGGTCTTCGTGGAGATTGAGCCCGAACAGGTAACGGTGGACAAGATAGACCAGAAGCTCCTCTATACATCGAACGAGGAGAAGATACCGGTCCTGATGGCCCTCCTGAAGAGGCCGGACATGGAGCGTACCATAATCTTCACCAATATGAAGAGTACGGCCGAGATGGTGGAGTGGAAGCTCGTGGGCAACGGCTTCCCCGCCAAGGTGCTGACCGGCGACGTGAGCCAGTCGAGGCGGCAGCGGATCATCGACGATATGAAATCGGGCAAGGTCAGGATACTCGTCGCCACCGATGTCGTTGCCCGCGGGCTCCATATCGAGGACATTTCCCATATAATAAATTTTGATCTGCCTGAGGAGGCCGCGAGCTACGTTCACCGCATCGGCAGGACCGCCCGGGCCGGCAAGAGCGGCAAGGCGTACAGCCTCGTCTGTGAAGACCACGCTATGAACCTGCCGGAGATTGAGAGATTTATCGAACGGAAGATAGAGGTTGAATGGATAGAAGAGTCGGAGTTCGTAGAGGATCAGGCCGGACCTTACAGAAAGAGGAGGCAGGTACAGCGTAAAGGGGCAGAAAAAGGCTCAAGAGCGGCAAAAAAAGGGGGCAGAGCTAAAACGGGTCCCGGCAAAGAAAAGAGGAAGGCAGCCCCTCCTCAGTCACCTGAAAAAGAAAAGACAGAGAAGGCCGGCGGGCGGTCAACGCCGAAGCGGGGTCCGGAACGGACCTTCCACTTCAAGGGGAAGAAGGCCGGTTCTCGTCCCTTTGACCCTGAAGCAATCGAAAAGGCAAAGGATTCCGACGGGACGAAGAGCACAGGAGGCCCGGTAGGAATCGAAGGGGGACCCGAAACCTACAGGAGCAGACAGGCAAAGAGACAACGGCCTTCACGGCCCCGCACCACCGGCCCACGCCCCTCTGCCCCTCGCCCCGTCGGTTCCCGCACAGCCAAGCCTCAACGTGACGACAGAAAGAGAGAGCGGCCCTCGTCGAAGAGCAAGGAGGAGCGTCTCGCCTTTTATAGAAAGAAGTACGGCGAAAATTTCCGCCCCAAGGAGGGGGAGGCCGGTAAGGTAGAGCATAACGTTGCCGGTCAAGACAGTGCAGGGAAGAACGAGAAGGTTGGCTTCCTCAAGCGCATCCTGAACGTCTTTGGCAGAAGCTCCTGAGAGGCTCCACTCTTAAAAACAGGAACACCGCATCTGGTCAGGAAAATCTTTGAGAGGGAGATACAATTGACGGGTACAGATCAGGTTAAACCACCTTAATCGGAAGGGCATGCCCCCTCTACTCATTGAATGCCATAATTGCGAACGCTTTTCTTGATCAGGACATATGAAGACTTCCGGACCGGTTTCCTGATGACGAGACTATCTATTTGTAGACCAAGCTATCCTTCAAGTCGTAGGTATAGGGAAGACCATTGACCTTCCATCCGCCTACGGTCCTGTGCCCCTTCTCGTCTTTCGGCCCCTCGAAGCTGTCGGTCATGTAGTAGACCTTCCTGAATCCCGCTTCCAGCAGGAGCCTTGCCGCAGACTTGGCCCTCTGGCCGCTCCGGCATAATGTTATTATCGTATCGTCCTCCCTGTACCGCTCCTTCACCTTGCGCACAAAGTCTCTGTTGATCTCCCAGGAAGGATAGAACCGGTACGGGATGTTCGGGACGCCGTTCGGCAGGTCGGGGTGTCCCACGAATTCATACTCTGCCCTGCTCCTCACATCTATGATGAAGGTGTCGGAAGGACTCTTCAGCACCATCTTGTAAGACTTCCTGGAGTCTATACCCTCCGGTATATCAGCTGCAAAGGACGAAACTGATAAGGTGATTAATAAGACATACACCATGAGAAGGCTGACCTTGATCTTCTTCATCTTACTCCCTCCTAAATCTCAATACGAGTTGTAGATAAACGTTGAACCGTCGTTTTGAATGCCTAAAACATTATAGCTGTCTCTCCGACCTCCCTGTTCCATGCCGGGAGAGCCGATCGGCATTCCCGGTACCGTCAGTCCCTTAATATCGGGGCGTTCTTTCAACAGACGCCTTATATCAGAAGCCGGCACGTGGCCTTCAATTATATAGCCGTCTACTATCCCGG
>JBHHXU010000007.1:0-14655 GCA_046757185.1 Thermodesulfobacteriota bacterium | reverse complement strand
AGCACAAGGGTATGGTTCGGGCTTCTTTATTTATGTGTTAATGGGACAGCAGTGACTCACTATCGATAAAACGGTTTCCTTCAAGAGGGCGCCGTCGTGTCCCTTTTACTCATGTCCCTTTTACTCTATTGACCATCATAATAAATTATGCTACATTTCCTCGGATGAAGAAGGTACTCCTCGTTGACGATATCAGACTCTTCCTGGAGATCGAGCAGACCCTCCTGAACAGACCGGATGTCACCATTTTCACCGCAACATCGGGGGAAGAGGCACTCAGAATCCACGAAAGGGAAAATGTCGATGTCATCCTCCTCGACCTCCTCATGCCGGGGATGGACGGTGAAAAGGTCTGCCAGTATATCAGGGCTGACGACAGGCTCAGAAACGTCTCAATTATCATGGTGACGACAAGCACGGCGCCTGAAGACATCGAGAGGTGCAAAAAGGCGGGAGCGAACGACTATGTCGTCAAACCGATAAATCCAACCGAGCTCCTCACAAAATTCCAGAAATATATCAATATCGCAACCCGCAGGGATCTCAGAATACTCGCAAGGGTAGATGTGGCAGGGACGAACGATGTGGAATCGTTTATCGGGAATACCGTCAATATCAGTGCCAGTGGCGTTCTTGTAGAGTGCACACAGCGCCTCGATTTAGGGGACGCCGTATCCTGCTCCTTCTCACTGCCGGGCAACACCGCAACCGTTACATCAACCGGCGAAGTGGTGCGCGCAAAGGAGATTGATCACAGCCAGCACCATATCATGAGGTACGGCATACGGTTTATCGATATCGGAGAGGAAGACAAAAATATGATTGAGAGCTTTATCTCGCGGTACTCGGACAAGACCTCAACGGCGCAACAGCCACAGAACTAACCCCTCACACCGACAACACCGGTCATCGCCTCAAGACGCTTTACCCTCTCAGCCATTGGCGGATGGGTGCTGAACCACTTCAACATGCCGCCGCCCTTCAACGGATTGACGATGAACATGTGGGCGGTTGCCTCTTTTGCGGTTGCCATCGGCCGCTGCCGATTGGCGCTCTCCAGCTTCCTCAGTGCGTCGGCTAGGTAGAGGGGGTTGCCGCATATCGCCGCACCACCTTTATCGGCACCGTACTCCCTCGTGCGTGAGATGGCCATGTGGACAATCATCGCCGCGAGGGGGGCAACGATGATCATTAAAAGGAGCACAAGCGGGTGTCCGCCCCTCTCGTCCCTTCTGCCGCCGAATATCATCGCCCACTGTGCCATATAGGCCAGATAGCTTATGGCGCCGGCGATGGTCGCCGCTATGGTGGAGACGAGGACATCCCTGTTCTGGATGTGTGCCAGTTCGTGGCCAATTACACCGGAGAGCTCCTCCTTCGTGAGGATATCCATGATACCGGTCGTGACCGCCACGGCGGCATGATTCGGGTTGCGGCCCGTCGCAAAGGCATTCGGCGTCGGGTTGTCCATGATATAGACCTTCGGCATCGGGAGCTTCGCCTTCATGGTGAGGTCCCTGACGGTCCCGTACAACTGGGGCGCATCGGATTGGGACACCTCCCGTGCCCGGTACATCTTGAGCACGATCTTATCACTGAACCAGTAAGCGCCGAAGTTCATTATAAAGGCGAAGACGAGGGCTACGGTGGCGCCGCCCCGTCCACCGATAGCGCCCCCTGCAAGGATTAAGATGCCCGCCAGAAAGGCCAGCAGCATCGCTGTCTTCATCGTATTCATCAGTTCTTACCTCCGTTATAAATTACGTTGTTATCTTAAAATAATATATGGCTGCACGGCGGGGTGTCAAGTAAAAGAGAGGACTGCATTTAAGTTCACCAGTTCAATGTTGATGAGCTCGTAAAGAGCCGTCATTCCTGTAAAGCTCATCCCTGTGAGGACAGGGAGCAGAAATCCAGAGAGCATGTAACTATTTGAAATGCCTGGATTCCTATTTGCATGGGAATGACAAAACAACGCCTTTTCGGACTTTTTATGACGCCATCAACTCTCCAGAAGGCGCATAATCCGGTCAACGCACTCCTCGACGCCTGCCTCATGAGTAGGCAGAACGAGATCGGGTGATTCCGGAATATCATAGGTGGCCGATACCCCCGGAAAGTTCCGCAATTCTCCACTGTCGGCCTTTGTGTAGACTCCCTTAACATCCCTTTCGCGACATAACTCCACCGGTGCCGACAGATACACCTCTATGAACCTGTCTGCGCCTATCACCTTGCGCGCCTTTTCACGCACCTCGGCGCTGGGGGCGACAAATGCGCAGATACATATGAGACCGGCCCTGTTGATGATGCGGGCAACTTCAGCCGCCCTGCGCATATTTTCAGAGCGTTCTTCTGCTGTAAAGCCCAGGTCCTTGCTGATGCCGAGGCGCATGTTTTCGCCGTCGAGTACGGTTACCGCCCTGCCGCTGTCGAAGAGGCGGCGCTCAAGCGCATAGGCCAGGGTGGTTTTACCGGCGCAGGTCAGGCCGGTGAGGAGTATGGTCTTCGCCTCCTCTCCGTACCGGATACTCCTCTCCTTCGGGGAGACCCGGCTCGACTGTCGCCTGAGCAGAGGGCTTCGCACTTCGGCCTCCCAGAAGCTTCTCTTCCGGCCTTCGCTTGTCTCCCTGTCTATTATCATGCCGGCGCCGACGGTATTATTGGTTATCCTGTCTATTACTATAAAAGAGCCGGTGGTACGGTTTTTCCGGTAGGTGTCAAAGGGGATCGCCCTGTCAAGGGAGATGTGGCACCGCCCCACTTCGTTCAGGTGCAGCTCATCCGCATCCTCACTGTGGAGCGTATTGATATTCACCCTGTAGCGGAGGTCATGTACGGCACCTCCAACGTAATTGGCCGTCTGCTTGAAGAGATACTGGTTGCCGGGGACCATCGTCTGCTCGGTCATCCAGACTACCATCGCCTCGAAGTCGCGCTCCACCTTGGGAGAGTTGCCCGGGTGGGCGAACATGTCTCCACGGCTTACATCGATCTCATCTTCGAGTGTGACCGTGACCGCGTGGGGAGGGAAGGCCTCTTCGAGGTTGTCGTCGAAGGTAATAATTTCCTTTATACGGCTTGTCTGCTTCCCCGGCAGCGCCACTATCTCATCGCCGGGACGAAGGATGCCGGAAGCTATCGTGCCGGAAAAACCCCTGAAATTCTGATCAGGCCGGTTTACATACTGAACGGGAAAACGGAGGTCGATGAGGTTCCGGTCGGAGCCTATATGAACCGTTTCGAGGTAATTGAGGAGAGGGCCGGACTTGAACCACTCCATATTATCGCTTTTCGCAACGACATTATCCCCTTTGAGGGCCGATAGGGGGATAAAATGAACGTCATTGATATCGAGGCGCGCCGCAAAGGAGGTGAAGTCCCTGCATATGCCATCAAAAACCTCCTCGTCAAAATCGACAAGGTCCATCTTGTTTACCGCGACAACGATGTGTCTGATTCCAAGGAGGGCGCAGATGAAGCTGTGCCTCTTCGTCTGCGGCAATACACCATATCGTGCGTCGATGAGGATGATGGCAAGATCGCAGGTGGAGGCGCCCGTCGCCATGTTGCGGGTATACTGCTCGTGTCCCGGCGTGTCGGCGATGATGAATTTTCTCTTTTCCGTGGAGAAGTAGCGGTAGGCTACATCTATGGTTATCCCCTGTTCCCTCTCCGCGGCAAGGCCGTCAACGAGGAGGGCAAGGTCCATTTCATCCCCCGCCGACCCTTCCCGTGCGCTCTCCCTTTTTATCGATGCGAGCTGGTCTTCATAGATCAGTTTGGTGTCGTGGAGAAGCCTGCCGATGAGGGTGGATTTGCCGTCATCCACCGAACCGCAGGTGAGAAAGCGGAGAAGCTCCTTGTTCTCCTGCCTGTTCAGGTAGGTAAGGATATCCTTTGCTATCAGTTCATCTTCATGCATGGGTCAGAAGTAGCCCTCCCGTTTTTTCTTCTCCATCGAAGCAGCCTCATCATAGTCGATGACCCTCCCCTGCCTTTCCGACTGTTTCGTCAGAAGCATCTCCTGAATGATCTCCGGAAGGGTGGCGGCGGACGACTCGATCGCTCCCGAAAGCGGGTAACAGCCGAGGGTCCGGAAGCGGATCTCCCTCATCCGCGGCGCCTCATTCTCCTCCAGCCTGAACCGCTCGTCGTCCACCATGATAAGGTTGCCATCACGCTCAACGACCGGCCTCTCCTTTGCGTAGTAGAGGGGAACTATCTCAATATTCTCCCGGTAAATGTACTGCCATACGTCGAGCTCCGTCCAGTTGGAGAGGGGGAAGACCCGTATCGACTCCCCCGTCTTTACCCTGCCGTTATATATGTTCCACAGCTCCGGCCTCTGGTTCTTCGGGTCCCACTGGTGCCTGCTGTCCCTGAAGGAGTAGATGCGCTCCTTCGCCCTCGACTTCTCCTCGTCCCGCCGTGCGCCGCCGAAGGCGGCGTCGTATCTCCCCTCGTCGAGGGCCTGACGGAGAGACTCCGTCTTCATGACGTTCGTGTAGATGCTGGAGCCGTGGTCGAAGGGGTTGATGCCCCTTTCCACCCCCTCCCTGTTGATATGCACCCTAAGATCGAGTCCGTTCTCCCTGCAGAACCGGTCGCGGAATTCTATCATGTCCCGGAACTTCCAGGTCGTGTCTACATGGAGGAGCGGAAAGGGGGGCTTGGCGGGATAAAACGCCTTGAGCGCAAGGTGGACGAGGACGGACGAGTCCTTCCCTATGGAGTAGAGCATGACCGGATTGTCGAATTCCGCCACCACTTCACGGATGATGTAGATCGATTCCGCCTCAAGCTGCTTGAGGTGTGTGAGGTTATAGGTCGTCATCTTTCGGTCCTTTTCAAGGTGATTAGTAAAGGCGTGAAAAACTAGATTTCCTGCAATTTTACCAGATAGCGGCAAAAAGTGCAATTTCAATGGAGGTTCACAGATTTACGTCCCGATTTATCGGGGGTAGCATCGAGGCCATCCCTTGCTCTACAATCTTCACCATGAAGAGCATGAAGGACATGAAGATATAAAGGACACAGATTGTCACGGAAAAACACGGATGGAAAAGCTCAAAGCCGTAAGGCAGTAAAGGCTGCTTATTAGCTTCGTTTCCCCCTTTCGACGCAGCCGAGCATCGAAGCCGAGGGAGGAACAGTCCTTCAGGATGGCCGGAAGGAGACGGCCACGAGACAGCCGGGCTGGCGAGCCCGACCGAGACGAGACGCGCAGGGCACCCGCTTTAGCGAGCAAGTCGAGGGGGAGCCCTTTCTTTAGGTACCTCCTTTGGTGAGCTTTAACTATACTAAAAGTGTTACCTAATTACTGAGCATCTACAAGCGTCCCTCTATTTTCCCCTTTATGATATTTACCGCTGGTCTAAGAAATTTGTTTGAACTAAATCTACAGATAAATTCTCCAAATCAGGAAATAAGGTTGACTGAGATATATGAAGGAGGTTAAGGGCCTTCCTGAAACTATGTTTAGCCGATTTTGGTATTATGATTTTGGCAATGAAATCGTCGCAATGCTCCAGTTGATTGATAGGGGTGCCTATACCATGAACTGTCACTGCTGACTGCTGTAAAAGATGGCGTAAATCCGTATGAAAAGGTAAGACCGCGAAAATCTTAGGATTCGGCTCATCAGGAGCAATAAATGCTTCACGAAAAAGTGGTGCTATCTTGGAATTGTCCGCCGCCGGAATAACTGCTTCTCCATATGAATATTTATTGAGTAGCATAGGGTGCAAGACCCACAAGCATCCGTCACGATAGTCCAAAGCGCAGTTTTCCACTGCAAAGAATAGAGCCACCAATGGCGATTCAGTCCAGTCCATCAATCGAGTCGGTAGTCTATAATGCTGCATCAAGAATAGCCATGCTGGATAATTATTGTTTGCTGGACATCTTTCATAGCGGACTTTTGCCTTACTCCTGAACAGTACAGCCAGAGCATTTTCATCTGGTGCTTTACTCCGGTGGTACAGTGAGGGCACCAAATCCCATATTTCTGCCGAGTGCCCACGATACCAAAGGTGAATACCACCAAATCTTTTTGATATATTTTCAATTGCTTTATAAAAATCCGTCAGGTGACTAACGTTGTATGTATCCACTCTTTGTCTCTTTACAAATATTGTAAAAAAGAAAACCCCTACCCGACCAGTTCTCTGACGGCGTCTCTGACATCGGTAACGTCAACACCGGTGCCGATGCAGTACCCCTGGGGTCGCTTGTTGACGATGGCGAGGACCGGCATGGGGTAGGCGTCCTGTATCCCGCTCGTGAGGTCGCGCTCGCAGGCGACGGCGATGATCGCGTGGGGCCTCTTCTCGTAGACCTTCCGACGGGCGATGGTCCCCCCCGTCGAGACGAAGAGGTCGATGCCGAACTCATCGGAGAGCTCCAGCAGGTCGCCGATCTCACACCTCATGCACCCGACGCAGTTCTGTACGTTCTGGGTCACCTTGATCTTGCAGTTCTCAAACTGGATGCAGTGGGGGAGGAGGATGAGGAGCCGCTCCGGTTTCAGCTTCTTCCTCATGCTCTTTACGAGCTGGTTGTTTATCTCGATGAAGGACTGTTCGATACGTATCTTCGGGATCCTCATAATCCCCCCCACCATAATCATAAGGGGGAGAAAAAACCTTATAAGGGGTCCCCGCATCCGGTACGACTGGAAGACGTCCCTCCCCTTCACGACGGCAACGGTCAGGATGAAGACCCCGCCGACGACAACCAGTATGACCGTTATCAACAGGCCGCCGAGGGCGTAGGGTAAGGCGGGGTGAATGTTGCCGAGACCGACGGAGGGGATGTACCAGGAGAGGAAGAGGAGAATGAGGACTATCAGGGAGGTAAAGGCGAGAAGCCCTAAGAATACCCCCTTGCCCGGTCTGTAGGAGATGCTTTCAGGATTGCCCTTCCAGCGCTCCTCCTGTTCAATTGAGGATCTGCCCGGTGCCAATGCGATACCCCTTGATAAATTCAGCAGCCGTCATTCTCTGCTTACCCGCGAGCTGCAGCTCCGTAATGACAAATATACCACTTTTAGCGGCTACTTCAATACCCTTCTCACTAACGGCGAGGATCGTTCCGGGCTTCACTCCTCCGGTGTCGGCTGCCTTCACCGTACCCTCCATTATCTTCAAGAGCCTTCCGCTCCAGCGTGTATAGGCCCCCGGCCACGGGAGGAGACCCCGCACCAGGTTGTTAATCTCCCCGGCACTCTTATTCCACTCTATACAACCGTCTTCCTTCTTTAACATCGGGGCGTAGGTCGCCTTCGAATCGTCCTGGATTACAGGTTGAATCGTTTCATCGATGACCCTGCTGACCGTCCTGGCCAGGAGTCCGGCGCCCAGCTCACTCAACCTGTCATGAAGCGTCACGGCCGTGTCGTCCTCCCCTATCGGAACAGCCTCCTGGAGGAGGATGGGCCCCGTATCCATCCCCTCGTCCATGATCATCGTCGTCACTCCCGTCTCCTCCTCCCCCCTGAGTATCGCCCAGTTTATCGGTGCCGCCCCCCGATACTTTGGCAGGAGCGATGAGTGGAGGTTGATGCACCCCTTCGGCGGAATGGCGATAAGCTCCGGGGGAAGTATCCTCCCATAGGCAACCACGACAATGACCTCCGGTGCAAGGGACTTCAGGCTTTCGAGGAAATCCCTGTCTTTTATACGTTCAGGCTGAAGCACTTGAATCCCGTGTTTGAGGGCCACCTCCTTGACAGGGGGCATTGAAAGCGCCCTCCCCCTCCCCTTCGGCCTGTCGGGCCTGGTTACGACGGCAGGAATAGTGTAACGCTCATCAATGAGCGCCTTGAGGGAGGGCACGGCAAAGTCGGGGGTTCCCATGAAGACGATCCTAGAGCCGCGTCCTCGCATCCTCAATAACCTTTTTTATCTTCCTCTTGAGCAGCTCTCTCTTAATCCTGCTGAGCCTGTCGATGAAGAGAATCCCGTCGAGGTGGTCTATCTCGTGCTGTATGGCTATCGAAAGAAGCTCCTCTGCCGTGAACTCCACCGCCTTCCCTTCCCTGTCGAGGGCTTTTACGGTTATGGTGGCAGCCCTCTTCACATCCGCCGTGAAACCGGGGACACTCAGACACCCCTCTTCAAATTTCGTCTCCCCCTCCCGGCTGACGATCTCGGGATTGACGAGGGTGAAGAGGTTCTTTCCCTTCTCATGTTCCTCTTCCTCCGGCACATCGAGGACGATAATCCTGCGGTCATCGCCGACCTGCGTCGCGGCGAGGCCAATCCCCCTGGCGGAGTGCATCGTCTCCACCATGTCGTCGATCAGCTGCCTCACCGATTCGTCGACCTCGTCAACCGGTTTCGCCTTCGTCCTGAGGAAGGGGTCGGGGTAGGTCAGTACATTTAACAGAGTCATTTAGAAATTATAATACAAAAGAGGACACTTCTCAAAGCATATCGTGTTCTTAACTCATCCAGAATATCTTCATGCTTCATAGTTTATTGACACGGCAATATAAAAGGTGTATAAAAGGGCGTATATCTCTGTCATTCTGTGCTAAGTTGTCAAATTATGACCTCATTCATAGAGAAGATTGTAACGAGTACAGGGGGAAGGCGAGTATGAGGAGCGCCGTCTTTTTAATAGGTATTGTCCTTATTGTGGCCAGTTTTCTTGTCTATCCCGTCTATCTGGTTATCCCCCTCCTGGCCGTTTCTCTCCAGACGAAGGCCGCTCTCTTTGTGGGCGGGTCCGTGACAAGCTGGGGGATAATGGGGGTAGGGGGGCTTCTCGCCGGTAGGGAGGGATATCCGTTCCTTAAGGAGAGGATAAGGAGGGCATTCGGTTATGAGCGGTACTATTAAGTGCTCCTGTACCTGTTCGTTATAGGCATCCTCCTGTCCTTCCCGAAGGCCCGCGGCGTAATCTTTATTCCCGGAGGCGCCTGTCTCCTCTTGTACTCGCTTCCATCGACCATACTTATAACCTTCCTGGTCAACTCCTTTTCAAAGCCCAGACCGACAATCCCCTTGAGCCCCCTGTTTTCCTCCACATAGGCCCTGAGGACGGCGTCGAGGGTGTCGTAGTCGGGCAGTGTGTCCTGATCCCTCTGGTTTGGCTTCAGTTCGGCGGATGGCGCTCTGGTCAAGACCCTCTCAGGGATGACCGGACCCCCTGTGAGCCTGTTCCTGTACCGTGAAAGCTCGTAAACGAGCATCTTCGGTATATCCTTTATGACCGCGAAGCCCCCCGCCATGTCTCCGTAGAGGGTCGCGTAGCCGACGCTCATCTCGCTCTTGTTCCCCGTGGTGAGGACGAGCCAGCCGAACTTGTTAGAGAGGGCCATGATGAGACTGCCCCGTATCCGTGCCTGGAGGTTCTCCTCCGCTACCCCCCTCTTTTGTCCCCTGAATGCACCTCTGAGAAGCTTCGTGTAGGCTTGGAAGATTTCAGTGATGGGAAGTGTCATGATATCCATACCCAGGTTTCGGGCAAGGGAGTGTGCATCTTCGCTGCTGGCGCGTGACGAATAGGGTGAAGGCATGAAGACGCCGGTGACGTTGTTTCCCCCCAGGGCGTCAGTGGCGACGGCTGCTACCAGAGAGGAGTCTATGCCGCCGCTCAGGCCGATGACGGCGTGACGGAACCGGTTCTTCCGCACATAATCCTTCGTGCCGAGGAGGAGCGCCCGGTAGACCTCTTCATGCGTTCCCGGCAGGTGGACCACCCTTTTTACTAACGGTTTCCTTTTTTTCTTGGATGTTTTGCCGGAGAGGGTAAGCTCTCTCACCGCCAGTACGGATCGCCCCTTTTTTCCCATCTTTCCCCGTCTACCCGGGGGCGCTCCCTCACACTCCAGGTCTGCAACGATGAGCTCCTCTCTGAATGCCCTCCCCCTGGCGATGACCTCGCCCCCTCTGTCGATTACCATCCCCTGACCGTCGAAGACGAGCTCGTCCTGCCCCCCGACCATGTTGTTATAGGCGACGATGATACCGTTCTCCCGCGCCCTCCTCTGAACGACCTCCTCTCTCAGGCGTTGCTTACCCATATAGTAGGGGGAGGCGTTGATGTTGACGACGACTTCAGCTCCGTGAAGGGCCTGAAAGCGTACCGGACCCTCTTTATGCCATACATCCTCACAGATGCCGACGCCGACGGTGACACCGTTAATGACTATCTTCATCGGGGTTGTGCCGGCCTGGAAGTACCTCTTCTCGTCAAAGACACCGTAGTTAGGGAGAAATATCTTGTGGCAGACGGCTGCAATTTTCCTCCGGTGGATGACGGCGGCGCCGTTGAAGAGCCCTCCCTTTCCTTTATCCACAAAACCGACGAGGGCGGCAATTCCCGTCACCCCTCGTGCTATCTCTTTGAGGGCTGCGCGGTTATCGTCGATGAACTGGGGTTTGAGGAGGAGGTCTTCAGGGGGGTAGCCGGTGACGGCAAGCTCCGGGAAGATGACGAGGTCGCACTCCTCATCCTTCGCCTTTTCGATGTATCGGATAATCTTCCGGGCGTTCCCCTTCAGATCACCGACAGTGGGGTTTATCTGGGCCATGGCGAGCCTTAAGCTTAGCATGGCCGTAAGCTTACCAGAAGGTTTATGGGGTGTAAAGGGTGAAAAGGAAAGATGGAATACGTAGTGAATATAAAAGGAAACCCCGCCATACGGCGGGGTTTCCTTTTATATAGAGAGTAGTGAAAATAAGCAGGGTTGTTTCCCCCGCTCTTATTGTTACGGTTTATAGAGATCGACTATTTTATTGAGGTCGTACGTATCGCTCCCGTTGGCCTTCTTGTTGATTGCCTCGAGTTTATCATTGAGGGTCGGTTTCTCCACCTGGTAGAGGACGCCGAGGGCCATCTTGCCATCGACTCCGTTGATGGCGAGATCCATCGCCTTGTTGAAGTCCTTTCTGTCGTGCCCTTCAGGTATCTCTGCGGTATTAGCCTTGTACGACTCCGGGGTATCCACCTTGTTGAATGTGGGGCAGGCGGAGAGAACGTCCACGAAGGCGAAGCCCCTGTGGTTCAATGCTTCGACGATGATAGAGCGCAGCATCTTCGGGTTGCCTGCAGATGCACGGGCGACAAAGGTGGCCCCGTAAGTGAGTGTATAGAGGATCGGGTCGATGGGTTCGTCAGGCGTACCGTAAGGCGTGGTCGTCGCGACAAAATCGGGACGGCTTGTGGGAGAGACCTGCCCTTTGGTAAGGCCGTATATCTGGTTGTCCATGACAATGTAGGTTATGTCCACATTCTTCCTCGCCACATGGGGGACGTGTCCTCCCCCGATGCTGAAACCGTCGCCGTCACCGCCGGTGACGAAGACCCTGAGTGAAGGGTTGGCGATCTGCACCCCCATCGCCGCGGGCAGAGCCCTGCCGTGGGCGGTGTGCATGCCGTAGGTCTTGACAAAATAGGGGAAACGGCTCGAACAGCCGATCCCTGAGACGTTCACTGTATTGTCCATGTCTATTCCCAGCTCCGCGTAGGCATTGAGGGCCGAGTTCAAGACACTGTAGTCACCGCATCCCGGGCACCAGGTCGGCGGGACGGTGCTCTTGTAATCCTTAGCTTTTAACTTCTCTGCAGCGATAGCCATTGAAACCTCCTTTATTCGCAGTTCTCATTGGAAAGGAACGTTTTATTACAGCAGTTCTTCGATCTTCCTCTCGATGTTCTCCGGCATGAAGGGGAGGCCGCCGTAGATATTGTATTTGACGGGCCTGATGGTAGTGGCGGCCTTGATCAACTCGGCGAACTGACCCTGAAAGTTGACCTCGGGGACGAGGATGGTCTTGACCCCTTCGGCGAAGCTGTTGATGGCCTTTACCGGAACGGGCCAGACGAGCTTCGGGTGGAGGGCCTTGACCTTTTTCCCTTTTTTGATGAGTCGATCCACCGCTTCGCGTACAGCCCCCTGTGTCGACCCCCAGGCAATGACACCGACATCCGCGTCCGCTTCCCCCTGCACCTCGGCGGGCGGGAGAGAGTCTTCGACATTCTCAATCTTCCTGAACCGTTTTTCAAGCATCATGGTGTGGTTCTCCGGTGTATATCTCGGCGCGCCCGCTTCGGAGTGCTCCAGTCCTGTTGCCATGTGTGAAAGACCAGACTGACCCGGGACGGCCATAACAGAAATACCGCTTTCGGTATTTTTATAACGCTGGAAATCAGGGTCTCCATCTTTGGCAATCTCACGATCCACCGTCTCAATCTTGGAGAGGTCGGGACGATGGATCGTTTCCGTCCTGAACCCGAGAGAGCCGTCGGAGAGGAGAAGCACCGGTATCTGATACTTTTCAGCAAGGTTGAACGCTTCGATGGTGAGGTAGAAGCAGTCTGCCACGTTGTTGGGGGAGAGAACGATCCGGGACATATCGCCGTGACCGCCGTGAGCGGCGATGAAGAGGTCCGATTGCTCGTGCTTGGTGGGAAGACCCGTACTGGGGCCGCCCCTCTGGACATCTGCGACGACGACGGGCAACTCGGCGATACTTGCAAGGCCGAGAAGCTCCAGCATGAGTGAAACCCCCGGACCGGACGTGGCAGTCATGGCCTTGGCGCCCGCGTAGGATGCGCCGATGACGTTAGCGATTGACGCGATCTCGTCTTCAGCCTGAACAAGCTTCCCGTTCGCCTTCGGGAGGTGCTTGGAGAGCATGATGGCAACCTCCGTGGCGGGGGTAATGGGATAGCAGGAGAAGAAATTACAACCGGCAACCAGGGCGCCGAGGCCGATTGCCTCATTGCCGGAGATGATGATCGTGTCTTTTTCAACCCCCAGGTCAACCAGCTTGAAGGGGTCGCTCTTTGTGTGGTTCTCTCTGGCGTAGTTCTGTCCTGCCTCAAAGCCGGCGTAGTTGTTGTTCAGTACAGCATCACCCTTACTGGCGAATTTCTCCGTAATGAGGTTCTTTACCGTGTCACGGGGCAGGTTGAAAAGCTCCGTCATCGCCCCCATGGCGACCATGTTTTTGGAGCGGTAGTTCTGAAGCTCGTGTTTTGCAATCTCCGACATGGGGATGTTGTATTTGGTTACCCCTGGCAGGTTCGCGACGTCCTCCTCATTGATGTCGCCTCCCGGCGCATCGTAGACGAGGACGGTCCCCTCCTTGAGGAACTTCCTGTTCACATCGAGAGCCTCTTTGTTGAAGACGACGAGGACCTGAAAGCCGTCCCCCTCAGAGAGAAGCTCATCGGAGGACATACGTGTCTGATACATGGCGTAGCCGCCCTTGATTTCCGCAGGGAATGTCTTGAAGGTCAGGACATGGAATCCGTCCCTTGCCGCAGCTTTGGCGATGAAATCACCGGTGCTGATGATTCCTTCACCCCCTTCTCCACCTACTCTGATAATGAGGTCATTTGCTTCCAATTGATTTTCCTCCTTTTCTGTTTTTCCGAAGGTAAAGAACTTTCCATGAAAAGAACATGGTACATTGGAAAGCCGTGCCTTTTGTTATCTTATATTCGCGAATCGTACGGGGTGAGAAAGCGCTTTAGTGTTTCTTGTTACCCCCTACTATTTTCATGGTCCCTGTATAGCGGGCAACGGTTCACCATTTAATCAATTCTTGTCTTTTATGTCAATATAAAACGGGTCTAGAGGTCGTTTATCCTCTGTATATCAGATACGCTATATAGGCCCCATAGCAGAGGATAAACCCCACCCCTTCCCACCTTTCGACGGTATGCCTCCTGCCCACAAAGAGGATGGCGAAGAGGAGGGCGGTGGCAAAAACCACCGTTATGACATCCGTATTCAGTTCGGGTCTGAAAGGGATTGGTCTGATAACGGCAGCGAGACCGAGGACCCAGAAGATGTTGAAAATATTTGAACCGACGATGTTTCCCACGGCTATGTCGGCGCTCTTCTTATAGGCCGCCACGGCGGATGTTACAATCTCCGGGAGGGAGGTGCCTATAGCCACGATGGTGAGACCTATCAATGCCTCGCTCGCGCCGAGGCTTCTGCCAACCGCCATGGCGCCGTCGATGACCCATTTCCCGCCGAGTCCAAGACCGATAAGTCCTCCCGCAACCATCAAAAAGGCTATCGCCATAGAGTGTTGCTTTATATCGCTCTCGTCCTCTCTCCCTTCACTCCCGAGGCTGTAGATGTAGTAGAAGAATATGGCAAAGAAGGAGAGAAACACTAGGCCGTCCCCTCTTGTGAGGGCGGATGATGGGCTCCCGTCGAGGAGGGCGTCGTTTGCCATAATGGCCATGACAAGCACCGCCAGGAGACTGAAGGGAATCTCTTTCCAGACGGTGCTCTTCCTGACAGTGAGGTGGTAAATTACCGCCGCCACACCGAGCCCGAGGAGTATGTTCGCCGTGCTGCTTCCGAGAACATTACCGACGGCAAGGTCGGTATTGCCTCTCATGCTCGCTATAACGTTCACGATAAGCTCCGGCAGGGAGCTCCCGATGGAGACGACGGTGAGCCCGATGACAAGGTCCGAAACCCCGAATCGCCGTGCAACGGATGTCGCGCCGTCAACAAGGATATCCGCCCCCTTGACGAGGAGAGCGAAGCCGATTATAAGCAGAATATAGTTCAACACGGTTTCAAATTACCTCACCACTGTCTGGTGCACGCAGGGATGGAGTGTGCTGTGGCCTATGTGGCAACCCCGATTATCTCCCTCTCTCTCGCCGATG
>JBHHXU010000006.1:0-15494 GCA_046757185.1 Thermodesulfobacteriota bacterium | reverse complement strand
CTCTCCTGTCACCAGGAGATCGCCTCGGACGGCTGTTTCAACCTCGGCATGATAGCAGCATTTGAAGAGCCCCTCACACGCCTCGGCCCCTGGTTCTATCCCTGCCTCTTCTGGGAGTGCGGGATGGTTGGCCAGATCCTCTATCTGGAGGCGGAGGCGGCAGGTGTCCGTGGCACCGGCATCGGCTGTTTCTTCGACGACCCCGTCCATGAGGTCCTCGGCCTTAAAACGACACGGTTTCAGAGCCTCTACCATTTCACCGTCGGGAAACCTACGGAAGACACCCGCCTCACGACCCTCCCCCCTTATACTGCCGAATAACTTCAATCGGCAACTTCGACAGGCAATTTCCTTCTGACAGTGGTAGTTGTTGACATATGGGTATAGTTAACTTATAATTAAAAATTACAATAATAGAAGATATATTAAAGAAATGTCGCTGTGTGCCGATATGTTATTGGTGTGGCAACGTTTTACTTTGGGTTTAAAGTACCCCTTAGGTATCTATGAGAGTATCAAAAGCAAGTGCAGCAAAAAAGTTTCTTCCCATAGCTTGTACCGTATTTGTGCTCCTTTTCGGACTGTTCTGGTTATATCGGGGGGATGACCTCACTTCTCACCCACTTGAGAGGGATGATGTGGCATTGATGCGGCTCACCGTATCGAATGCCGACTACCTGGCGGAACAGTTTACGCGACATAACTATGAATGGCCTCCTTCAGGTACCGGTATGGTTCCCCCTCTGGAGGTCGCCAGCCTCCCTGACGATCTTGAGGCTCAGGTGGTGAAGGCGAAGAAATCGATCTTCTTCCGCGCCATGCTCCCCCTTGTTCTTGCTGAGAACCGTCAAATAGAGATGAAACGTCGGTGGATTATAGAACAGTTTGCGAGCGGTGACGTCCTTCGGGGAACAACGTCGTGGGGAGCGCTCCACCAGATAGCGAATTACTACCGAGTCAAGGGGGATTTGAATGAAATCAAGGTGCGCCGCGAACTGCTCAGGCGCGTCGACACACTCCCCGTTGCCCTGGTGCTCGCTCAGGCAGCGCAGGAGAGTGGTTGGGGAACCTCCCGCTTTGCACGGCAGGGGAATAGCCTCTTCGGTGAGTGGACCTTTGCGAAAGGTGCGGGTATCACGCCTGATGAACGTCTTGACGGCAGGAGCCATACTGTCCGGGCCTTTCCGACCCTTCGCGCATCGGTACGTTCATATATACATAACCTCAATGTGAACCGTGCCTACAGAGAGCTTCGGGCCATGCGTGAAAATATGCGTGACGCGGGACAGCCCCTCAATGCACACGTTTTGGCATCGGGGCTCAAGCGCTACTCAGAGCGGGGTGAACGGTATGTGAGGGATATCCGTACCATGATTAAGAGCAATGGTCTCGACCGCCTCGGGGAGGTACGGATGGCTTCAGGAACCGTCAAGGATGAGCCATGGATGACTGTACCAGTAGTATCGCTTGGATTTCTTTGATGGCGCAGTACAGTTGTAACGGCTGCGGCCCCTGGGGAGGGGCTCTGCCGCCTGGATGGTGAAACGCCTCTCTCCCTGATCTGTCCACACGACACCAACGCGACCTTGGCCGCTCACGTAACAGGTGAGTTGATCGAGGATCGCGTCACTTTCTGCCAGGGTAACCTCCAGCTTTGGCCGCTTTCTTCCAACGATAAGAGGGTCCCACGGCTCTGCCCTCGTAACGGGGAGGGCAAGACTTGCCGCCTTCATGGAAAACTGGTCGATGTCGCTATACGCCTCGGCCATGGGGTAGCGGGGAAGGGCACGAAGGTCGCTGTAGGGACCGGCGGCGCCGGATTGCTGGCCGAATCCCACATACCCCATCTCTTCGACGAGGTCTGCCAGCTGCCGGTCATACTCACCGAAGGGGTAGGCAAAGAGTTTTGGCGCCGTTCCCAACTTAGCCTCAAGACGCTTCTCGGCCTTCAGAATATCCCCTTTCACACGTTCCAGCCACGTATCGTTGCTTTCATCCGGTTTGCGGAGGAGAAGGTGGTCATGAGTGGTGGTATGGTTGGCAAAAGAGACTCCATGCTTTGCCATCTCCCTCATCTGCTTCCAGGTCATCATGCTGGTGAATCTCCTGTCGATGGGATCGGTGGCGACAAAGACGGTAAAGGGCCACCCTCTGGCCCTGAGTCGTGGATAGGCGTTGGTATAAACCGACCGGTAGGCATCATCGATGGTAATGGCGACGGTGCGGTCGGGGATCGGTTTCCCTTCTCGGAGATAGGTAACGATGCGTTCAAGGGACCATACCCGATACCCCTCCTCCTCGAGGTGGTGGAGGTGTGCTTCAAACTGATCGATCCGTATATTGGTGCTCGGGTAACGCTCCTCACCGAAGCGGTGATACATGAAGATGACCGCATGGGAGGGCACGGCATAGGTCGGAGCAGCCCCCGCTCCAAGGCTGAAGAGGAGGAGAGCAACGATAACAACCAGAGGGTACCCCTTGTGGCGTGTTAAGGATATCCGGTGAAGGGAGAAGGGGAATGTGGTGACGTGATAAGGCATCTTGTAGAGTACTCTGATACTGTTAACGGTTTGATACGGCATCATCATACTCCCTGGCGTCGGGGATGTCAATCCATCCGGCCTTTCCTCTGCGGGGGTGGAGTGATACGATGATCTTTCATTGTTCATGATCGAACGTTAGGTCTCACCTTATTCTTGAGATTTGGTCAAATATCTGTTTTATTTTACACATCTCTATGGTACTAATCAGAGGCCTATAGGGTGTGCATGCTCCATGGAAACGGTAAAAAGAAAAGAAAGGGGTTTTTGACATTTCACCATGACGGTAGATTATAAATCGACACTGAACCTCCCGAAGACCGATTTTCAGATGAAGGCAAACCTTTCCAAAAGGGAGCCGGAGATACTAAAGGAGTGGGAGGAGAAGGGGCTCTACCGGAGGATTAAGGAAGCCGGCAGGGGGAGGGAGCGGTATACCCTTCACGATGGTCCGCCCTATGCGAACGGTAACATTCATATAGGACACGCCCTGAATAAGATATTGAAGGACATTATTATCAAGAGCCGCTTCATGATGGGGTATGGAACCGATTATGTCCCCGGCTGGGACTGTCATGGCCTGCCCATAGAGATTCAGGTTGAGAAGTCCCTCGCGGGGAAGAAGGGGGGGCATTCAAAGCTTGAAATCAGAAAGCGGTGCAGAGAGTATGCCGCTCGCTTCGTAGATGTCCAGAGGGAAGAGTTCAAGAGGCTGGGGGTCTTCGGTGAGTGGGACAATCCCTACCTTACGATGAACTACGGTTACCAGGCGTCGATCCTGAGGGAGTTTGCAAAATGTGTTGAGCAGGGGCTTGTTTACAAGAGCAAGAAGCCTGTTCACTGGTGTGCCTCGTGCAGGACCGCCCTTGCCGAGGCGGAGGTCGAGTATGCGGACAAGAGGTCGCCCGCCGTCTTTGTAAGGTTTCCCGTTGTTGAGCCCCACGGCGCATTCACCGTCAATCGGGAAAAAGGCGCCGCGTTCGTCATATGGACGACGACCCCGTGGACCCTTCCGGCAAATATGGCCATAGCCCTCCATCCCGATCTCATCTATCGCCTTGTGAAGACACCGGTTGGCGACCTCATCCTCAACCGGGAGCTCATCCCCTCCTGCATGGAGAAATTCGGCTTCAATGAGGGGGAGTATGAGGTTGCCGCTGAAGAGTGGACGGGGAGTGCTCTCGACAGGGGTATTCTCTGCCGTCATCCGTGGATCGACCGCCAGGTAAGGGTGGTCATGGGCGAACACGTGACCAATGAGGCGGGGACCGGTTGCGTCCATATTGCCCCGGGACACGGCCAGGACGACTATGAACTGGGTCTGCGGTACGACCTCCCCATCCATGCGCCGGTTGACAACCACGGGAGGTTTACTAATGAGGTGGAGGGGTTTGCGGGGGAGTTTGTCTTCAAGGCCAATGAGGGGATAATCGATCTCCTTGAGAAGAAGGGCGCCCTCATCTTCAGGGAGGATATGTCCCACTCCTATCCCCACTGCTGGCGGTGCAAGAGGCCAATTATCTTCAGAGCGACGGAGCAGTGGTTCATCTCAATGAAAAGTGCCGATCTCCGAAAGAGAGCCATTGCGGAAATTAATCAGGTGCAGTGGATTCCTTCCTGGGGACGGGAGCGGATAGTTAACATGGTGGAGAACAGGCCCGACTGGTGTATATCGCGCCAACGGGCGTGGGGGGTTCCCATCGTGGCATTCGCCTGCATATCGTGCTGCACACCTCTCCTTGATAGTGAGATAATCGACAGAGTGGTCGATGAGGTGGAGAGCGAAGGGGCCGATATCTGGTTTGAGCGGAGTGTCGGTGACCTGCTGCCTGACGGTACAACCTGCACGAGGTGTGGCGGATCGGAGTTCTCCAGGGAAGAGGATATCCTCGACGTCTGGTTTGACTCGGGCGCCAGCTTTGCCGCTGTCCTCGAAAAGTCCGACAACCTCTCATTCCCGGCAGACCTCTACCTTGAGGGGAGCGATCAGCACCGGGGGTGGTTTCAGTCGTCCCTTCTCGTCTCGGTGGGGACACGGGGAAGGGCGCCCTTCAGGGCGGTCCTCACACACGGTTTTGTGGTGGATGGCGAGGGGAAAAAGATGAGCAAGTCGACGGGAAACGTTATTGCCCCACAGGAGGTCATCGAGAGGTATGGCGCCGAGGTGCTCAGGCTCTGGGTGGCATCGGAGGAGTACCGGGAGGATGTGAGGATATCGGAGGAGATACTCACAAGGCTCTCGGAGGGGTACCGGCGGATACGCAATACCTGCCGTTATATCCTGGGCAACCTTTACGATTTTACCCCGGCGGATGATATACTTCCCCATACTGAATTGCTGGAGCTCGATCAATTAATTCTCCACAGACTTACCCGGCTTGAAGAGAAAGTTTTGAAGGGGTACCGAGAGTTTGAGTTTCACCTTGTTTATCACACCGTCCACCAGTTCTGTGCCGTTGACCTCAGCGCCTTCTACCTTGACATAGTGAAAGACCGGCTCTATTGCTCGGGTGCAGTTTCCCGTGAGAGGCGTGCGGCACAAACAACGATCCACCACCTCCTCGATCACCTGGTGAGACTCCTGGCGCCGATACTCCCCTTTACCATGGATGAGGCGTGGGGCTTCCTGCCGAAGGGGGGAGAGGAAGCGCCCTCCAGTGTTCATCTGGCGTTACTTCCTGAGGCGAATACGGAGTGGATTGATGACGAGCTCGATGAGCGGTGGGAGCGACTCCTCAGGGTGAAGGGTGAGATCGCCAGGGCCCTTGAGTCGGCACGGCGAAACAGGATTATCGGACACTCCCTCGATGCACGGGTGACCGTCTCCCCTCCGGAGGGGTTGGGCGCGTTGCTGGAGGAGGAGAGGGCGAATCTCAGAGATCTCCTCATCGTCTCACAACTTGACGTTGCCACCACTGCGCCGCCACAGGTTGAAGGAGGAGAGTACCTTGAGAGCGATGACATCCCGGGGCTGAAGATGGTGGTGGAGAAGGCGAGGGGGAAGAAGTGTGAACGGTGCTGGAACTACTCGGAGAGTGTCGGCGCCGATAGCGGGCATCCGACTGTCTGTGAACGGTGCCGGAATGTTCTGGGTTGAGCGGTCTCGATGCCGGGCGTAACAGACAGGGAGAAGGGGTATGGATTGCTTATTACGGTTTCAGCTCTCGTTGTCCTCCTTGACCAGATAACCAAGACTGTTGTCACACGTCTCCTCTCTCTCCATCAGACCGTTGAGGTCATCAACGGTTTCTTTAACATCGTCTATATCAAAAACCCCGGAGCGGCATTCGGTATATTGAGGGGGTGGGGAGCGGTGAGAACCGTCCTCCTCATTCTGATTTCCCTGGCAGCGCTCGCCGTCATTGTCTACCTCTACGGTAAAACAACGGGGAGGTTGGCAAGCTTTGCCCTCTCCCTTATTGCCGGAGGCGCTGTTGGGAACCTGATCGACAGGGTTCGTTTCGGCGAGGTCATCGATTTTCTCGATTTCTCTCTCTGTGGTTACCACTGGCCGGCGTTCAATCTCGCGGATTCTGCTATAACGGTGGGGGTTACGGTGACGGTGATCCTTGCCTGTCTTAAGAGGGGTTGACTACTCCTTCAAGCCGAGCTTCTCCAGCTCTGCCTTTACAAACTGTCTCAGGGTCTCCTGGTCTTTCGGAGTGAGGTCGAGGAAGGAGATGCCTGCGCCGCCGAAAAGGTTCTCTTCTCCGGAGAGATAGGTACACCACTTCACGGCACCCGTCACATTCATGATGCAGTCGGAGCCTGGAAGGGAGAACTTGAGGGTTACAATGGTGTCGGTCTGCAGTTTCTGTTTCGCGTGGAGGAAGAGTCCGGTTGCGCTGAGGTTGAGGAGATATCCCGTATGGGCAGAGCCTTCAGAGGTGAAATCAACGGGGATTGAGATGGGAACCCGTGGATCCCCCCTGACCACCTTATCCGGGAAGAGAAGACGGTTGACCCTGTGCATGACCTGTTCGGGACTGAATGCCTTTGTCATGAGTCCCGCTGCCCCGAGGGACTTCAATCGGTCAAGTACTGTGGTGGGTTCATAGACGCCCGTTACCGCCAATACAGGAAATCTACCGGAGAAGTTGTTGTCCCTGATCCACGCCAGTACCCCAAAACCGTCTACTTCGGGCATCTGGAGATCGAGCATGAGGAGGTCAAAACCGTCACTATTCTTTTGCAGCTCTTCAATGACCTCCCTCCCGTTGTTAACGAACTTCGCCTTGTGGCCCGCCTCTGTCAGGATATCACTCAACTTTACCCTGAAGAACTCGCTGTCGTCTGCAACAAGTATGTTTTTTGAGTCTCTCGTAATCATTGCCGCCTCATTATACCCGAATGAATTCAAAGGTCAACCGAATTTTTAAGAGAGCTGATATAATGGATGTGCAGTGGTGGCAGTAGCGACAGAGGGTTGGAGATCTAAAACTACCTTGCATAACTCTATGGGTTGTGCTACTTAATTAAATAATATGCAACCGGGCTTTAATGAAAATGTGATCCATAATGGTCTTGTGTACCACGTCCAGACGGAGGATGGCGGCAGTAAAAACCCGGTGGTCACGACGACCCTCTTTAAGGACGGTGTGACCGTTACAACAAAGCGGTCGGGCTACTCAGACATGCTGCACGAGGAGGGGCTTGCCGAGCGTGTTGGGGAATTGATGAGGGAACAACACAGTGGGATGATCAGGCGCCTCATGGAAGGTCACTATGACGCCCCTTCCAAGAGATCGCCCGAAGGCGTACAGCCGCCGCCGGTGAAAAAAGAGGAGAGTACTCCACTCGCTTCTGATGGAGAAAAGGGGCTTGACGAAATAATCCTGGAATACCTTTCCATGGGAGAGAAGAAGTAGGAGATTTCCCATAGGTTCCAATTCCGCGTTTCTCTTACGACTAACATGTTAGAAGGATGACGTACAACACTCATCGGTAGTGTTGGGTGAAAGAGAAGGTTTAAAGACACTGTGCTCCCTTCGCATGGTCCTGATGGTGCATATCGCCAGACCCTCTCCTTCTTCTCATGCAGCATCACCGGAAGCTTTTAGCCTTTTTAAACGGGAGAAAGGAATGAAGACGATAACCGTTCTACTGTGCACCATTCTCTTCCTGGCAAACAGCGGGGTTTCTCGTGCCGGTGAGGTTCTCTTCGATACATCACACCGGGTGATATTCCACCCCCAGTCCGAGGAGCCTCTCGGATTGCAGGGTTTTCTCTCCCTCTTCGAACAGAGGGGGGTGAAGGTGAGTGTCAGTGATGCGCCGATTACCGCAAGCACCCTCGAATCTATTGACACCCTGGTTCTCCCCGGTCCAATGCAACCCTTTGAACAGGGGGAGATCGACCTTATCAATTCCTTCGTGCGGAGAGGGGGTAACCTCATTGTCCTCCTCCATATCTCCTTCCCCGTTGCACGTCTTACCGAACGGTTCGGCATAATCGTGTCGAGTATGGTCATATCGGAGCACGAGAACCTCATCGGCGGCAAGAGCCAGGACTTTTTTGTAAAGGATATCACGCCCCATCCCGTAACGCGTGGTGTGGGCTCAATCGCGCTCCTGGGGACGTGGGGTCTCATGGCGGAGGAGGGTGCGGCTATCGTCGCCTCAACGACAGACCATGCCTGGGGAGACAGTAACAGGAACAGGGTCTATGATGAGGGGGAGCCGATGGTGAAGGTCGGTGTTGTGGCCGTCGCCGAGCCGGGGAGGGGGAAGGTGGTCGTCATAGCGGACGATGCCCCACTGGCAAATGCCTTCCTCGGTATGGGTGATAACCTCACCCTCGCTCAAAATATTGCGGAGTGGGTGAGGAGATGACCGGGCAGGTTACCTTCGCTCTATCGGGGCGGCGGGGAAAGGGGTTGAGCGGATGACGATAACGGCCATTCGGGGATTTAATGACATAATGCCCGGTGAGACGGGGCTCTGGTACCGCATCGAGGAGGAGGCGAGGCGTGTATTCAGGGGTTACGGCTTTTCCGAGATAAGGATACCGGTGGTGGAGAGGACGGAACTCTTTGCGCGGGGGATCGGCGAGACGACCGACATCGTTGAGAAGGAGATGTACACCTTCAGCGACAGGCGCGGCGACTCCCTTACCCTGAGGCCGGAGGGGACCGCATCAGTCGTGCGGGCCTATATTGAGCATAAACTCTACACCCGGCCCGTCTCAAAGCTCTACTACATGGGGCCCATGTTCAGGTATGAGCGACCTCAGAAGGGGAGGTACCGCCAGTTCTATCAGATAGGGGCGGAGGTGCTCGGCGAGGGGAGTCCGATGCTCGATGCCGAGGTGCTGGAGATGTTGATGCTCCTCTTCACGGGGCTGGAGCTGGAAGGGGTAGAGCTTAACCTCAATTCCCTGGGGTGCCGCGACTGTCGCCCCCTCTACAAGGACAGGTTGCTGGAGTTTCTGAAGAGCCGGAAGGGGGTGCTTTGTGAGAACTGTCAGAGGAGGGTAGACCTGAATCCCCTGAGGGCCCTCGACTGTAAGAGCGCCCACTGTATTGAGGAAACGAAGGATGGACCGTCCATACTGGATCATATCTGTGACGGGTGTCGTGAGCACTTTGAGGAGGTAAAGAAGCATCTCTCCCGCCTGGGGGTGGAGCCGCTTATAAACCCGCGGATGGTCAGGGGACTTGACTACTATTCAAGGACGACCTTTGAGATTACGGGCGAGGGGCTCGGCGCCCAGAATACGGTTGCTGCGGGGGGCAGGTACGATGGACTGGTAGAAGATTTCGGCGGCCCGGAGACCCCCTGCTTCGGTTTTGCCATCGGCATGGAGAGGCTTGCCCTTCTCCTGCGGAAGGAGGAGGCAGGGGAGCCCCTCTGCTTTGTTGCGCTTCTGGGGGGGGGCGACGTCGAGGAGAAGGGTACGGAGATAGTAAGGGAGTTGCGAAGGGGGGGGCGCGTCGTAGAGCGGGACTATACCGGCGGGGGACTGAAGGCGCCGATGAAGAGGGCCGACAGGTTGGGGGCGGCATTTGTCGTGATAGTGGGGGAGGCCGAACTTTCCAGGGGTGTTGTGGCACTAAAGGATATGACGACCGGTGTCCAGCGGGACATACCGCTAGGGGAGATCGGAGAAACACTCACCGGGGATCTGCCACCTCATAAGGTGGGTATATAGGCCATGTGGAACTCCGGTTTCTTTACGTTCATTCCGTGGGCGGTTGCGCTCTTCTTTATCATAGCCGCCGCAGTGCTCGTCATACTCTGGATTGCCCTCCCCTTTTCACTCTTTGGTGTTAAAGGGCTTCTGAGGGAGCTCATTGATGAACAGAAGAAGGCCAATGCACTCATAGGTGAGGTGAAGAGGGAGTTGGTGAGACGGGTCGAGAAGGAAGGGCCGAAGGAGTAGCTGTGTTACGGGTGGATGGAACTGCGTAAAAGAAAGATCGACACCATGGAGATAAGGGTATACTATGAGGATACCGACTGCGGCGGGGTCGTCTACTACGCAAACTACCTGAAGTATATGGAGCGCGCCAGAACCGAATACCTGCGGGAGAGGGGGCTGAACCTTGTGACCCTCATGGAGAGGGGGATTATCTTCGTGGTAAAGGAGGTTCAGGTTGACTATACAACACCGGCCCGGTACAACGACCTCATTGCCATAGAGACTGAGCTTCGCCCCGGCAGGGCCAGTCTCCGCTTTTCCCATACCATCCGGAGGGGTGGAGAGCTCCTCGCCCGTGCAGCCTGTAACCTGGCGTGCGTGGGGAGGGAGGGAAGGCCGGTGAGGATGCCGGAAGATGTGAAAAAGTCACTGATGCAGTAAGTGGCGGTATGATAGATATGATACGCGATGAAGATAAAATCAACCGTTTTCTTAAAGAGTGGAACAGACATTTCCCACTGCCCGGGGGACAACCTTCCGGAGGTCATACTCATCGGCAGAAGTAATGTCGGCAAGTCGTCACTCATTAACACCCTCCTGAACAGGAGGGGTTTCGCGAAGACAAGCTCTACACCGGGGAAGACACGGACACTTAACTTTTATGAAATAAACGGCCGGTTCCGTTTTGTCGACCTCCCCGGATACGGCTTTGCAAAGGTATCAAAGCAACTGAAGCGGGAATGGCAACGGATGGTCGAGCGGTATGTGACGGAGCGGAGGAACCTGAAGGGGGCCCTTGTGGTCCTTGACGCGCGGCGAGAGCCGGGGGAGATTGAAACGCTTATCTATCCGTGGTTGGAGAGTGAGAAGGTTCCCGCCAGAACGGTTGTGACAAAGGCCGATAAACTGTCGAAGAACAGGCTCTCGACACAGGTGAGAACAATCAAGTCATCCCTCCCCGTTGACGACCTCATCACATTTTCAGCGGTTACAAGGGAGGGACGGACCAGGCTATGGCACGAGATAGAAGAACTCATAGAGGCAAATTCCTCTTGACAAATCTGCATAAGGGGCTTAATTTCTGTCTCATGAAAGGGGGAAGGGCAGTTGTAGCGCTGCTGATACCCCTGATGCCGCTGATGCTTGCTGCCGGATGCGTATCTTCAAGCCTTCATAAGGAGACGGTGGCCGATATGGAAAGGCAGATCGTAGAGCTGAAGAGGTCACAGGCGGATGAGAAGGCTCGTCTGGATGAGTTAAACAACAGGTTTCTCCTCCTCCAGGAGAGGGTGGAAGAGGACAGGCGGGTTGTGGACAACCTGAGACGGATGACTCTCCCGGTAACACCCCCGAAGGAACTCAAGGTGGTGAAGCTGTCCGCAATGGGAAAGGAGGAGAAGAAGAGGGGGGAGCAAAAGGCGGAAAAGAAGGAGGCGGAGAAAAAGATGGTCACAACGGGGGGGGATGAGGCGGAGGATATCTACCACCGGGCTCAGGACCTCTTTTGGGCGGGAAAGCTCAATGATGCGGCGGATGTCTTCCAAAGGTTTGCAAACGAGTACCCCCAACACCATCTGGCGGACAACGCGCTCTACTGGATCGGAGAGGTCTACTATTCACAACAGAAGTACCGGCGGGCCCTTGAGGAGTTTCAGGGGTTGATCTCCCACTACCCAAAGGGGAACAAGGCGCCGGACGCCCTCTTGAAGATTGCCTATTCCTATATTGAGCTTGATGATGAGAATGGAGCGGAAGAGGCGCTCATGAGGCTTGTCAATGCCTACCCCGGGAGCGAACCTGTAAAGAAGGCGAGGGTAAAAATCAAGGAACTCTATATGAACAGGAGAGGAGAGCAATGATACAGAGATGCATAGTATGCCTATCAGTAATTGCTGCACTACTGGTTCCTGGAATTCTCCTGGCCCAGCACGGCACGGTACGGATAGAAGAGGGTGAAGAGATATATATCATAAAGAAGGGCGATACCCTCTGGCACATATCCGAGCGGTTTCTGGAAGACCCCTTCAAGTGGCCGGCATTGTGGAAGCGCAATCCCTATATACGCAATCCACACCTCATTTACCCCGGTGATACGGTGAAGATAACGCCTGAGGGGATTGAGGTCATCGGGAGAAAGGAGAGGGGGATCGACTACCTCCCTGAGGGACTTCCTGTTACAAAGATAGAGGCCCCTGTCGAGGAGGTGGCACCGCCTCCGGTTGTCGAAGAAGCGCCGGAACAGCCCCCCGCGGTGACCGTGAAGTCACCCTATGGCGGGAGCGGCTTTATCACGAAGGAGGAGTTTGAAGTCAGCGGTGTCATTATACGACCCAAGGAGAGGAGTATCCTCATCGGGCAGGGCGACCATGTCTTCGTCTCCTTTGCCGGGGGAACGGAGGTGAATGTTGATGACCGTTTTGCAGTTTATAAAGTCGGTAAGCAGGTCAAACATCCCGTGACCGACAGGAAGGTCGGTTACCTTACCGAGGTACTGGGAGTCGCTGAAATAACATCGGTTGGGGATGCCGTAGAGGCGAGAATCGATACCGCTTACAGGGAGATAGAGAAGGGAGCGAAGCTGAAACCGGTGGAGCCAATCGCGGAAGAGACGGTTGTAAGGAAACCGACGGTCTCCGTTGACGGTGTTGTCATTGCGACGGTAGAGGGCAAGGGCGGCGTGGCCGAGAAGGATATGGTCTACATTGACAGGGGGGAAAAGGATGGCCTGGAGGTGGGTGATATCATGTACCTCTACAGGGATAGGGGGAAGGTCAAGGACCCGATGGCCGGGGGGAAGATAACGCTGCCGCCCGTAAGGCTGGGCGAGCTTATCCTCATCAATGTAAAGGAATCGACCTCATCCGCCTTTATTGTAAAGAGCTTCAAACCGGCACAGCGGGGCGATATCGTAAGCACGGAAGAAAAAGGCAGCCTCTGAGGAGGTTTTGATGAAGACGTCTATATGGCATACTGGGGCACTCTGATGGCGTAGTTCTGACAGAGCAGAGATAAGACCTTGACCCAGGCCACTCATTCTGTATATGGTTTGGGTCAAATTTTTTATGAAGGCCGGTGACGTGAAATACTGGCTTGCCCTCGGAATGGTGCAGGGCATAGGGAGGGGGACTTACCGTGCCCTCCTCGGACACTTCAAGGGGCCGAGGGAGGTCTTTGAGTCGAAAGGGGATGTCACTGTCGAGGGGGTAGGCCGTGAGGTCATCTCCGCCGTCAGGGGATTCAGGGGGTGGGGCAGGGTAGAGGCCGAGCTCTCCCTCCTGGAGAGGGAGGGTGCACGGGTGGTCACGATGGCGGACAGTGAGTACCCCGATCTCCTCAGGGCCACCTACGATCCCCCTGTCTTTCTCTATGCAAAGGGGGATTTGAACCTCATCTCGTCTCAGGCGGTTGCCATAGTGGGGACGCGGTATCCGACCCACTACGGCAGGAGGATGTCGGAGACGCTGGGACGGGACCTTGCCCGTGCCGGTGTTACGGTGGTGAGCGGCATGGCCCGCGGGTGCGATACAGCTGCCCACCGGGGGGCACTTTCGGCGCAGGGAAAGACGGTGGCGGTTCTCGGCACGGGTATCAATGTTCCCTATCCGCGGGAGAACAGACGTCTCTACGACGAGATCGGGAGTGAGGGGCTGATTGTCTCCGAGTTTCCCTTGAACACACCGCCCCATCACGCAAACTTTCCCCAGAGGAACAGGATAATAAGCGGCCTCTCCCTCGGGGTGGTGGTTGTTGAGGCCCCCATCAGGAGTGGTGCCCTTATAACGGCACACTGTGCTCTTGATTGCGGAAGAGAGGTTTTTGCCCTCCCCGGCGAGGTGACCTCTGTGAAAAGTGGGGGGACGAACCGTCTCATCAGGGATGGCGCGAGGGTGGTGGAGAGCTACCGGGATATCGTCGAGATCCTCTCACCGGACGGGAGCATTGCTCAGAAAGACGGGCACGGCGATGGGGATGATTACGCGGACCTCGGTGGGGATGAGAAGACGATTGTCCGTGTCCTGACCGAGGCCGAGCCGCTCCCTGTCGATGGGATCATTCAGAAGACGGGGGTTCCCGCACAGAGGGTTCTCGGTCTCCTGCTGGAGATGGAGTTGAAGGGGATTGTCAGACAGTACCCCGGAAAGTGCTTTGCACGGAGGGTATGAGAGGAAAATGGCAAAATCACTGGTCATAGTTGAATCGCCGGCGAAGGCGAGAACGATTAACAAGTTTCTCGGCAGCGATTTCATTGTGAAGTCTTCGGTGGGGCATGTGAAGGACCTCCCCAAGAGCAAGCTCGGCGTCGATATAGAGAACGACTTCACCCCCGAATATGTCACCATCAAGGGGAAGGGAAAGACCCTCGCCGAGATCAGAAAGGCCGCGAAGGGGGCGGAGAGGATTTACCTCGCCCCCGACCCCGACAGGGAGGGCGAGGCGATTGCGTGGCACATCGCCGAGGAGATCGACGGCAAGCGGGACAACATCTACCGGGTCCTCTTCAACGAGATAACGAAGGGGGCGGTCCTCGATGCCATCAAACACCCGGTGAAGCTTGACAGGGACAAGTTTGAGGCCCAGCAGGCTCGGCGTGTCCTCGACCGGCTGGTCGGCTATGAGATAAGCCCTCTCCTCTGGCAGAAGGTAAGGCGGGGATTGAGCGCCGGACGGGTCCAGTCTGTTGCCGTGCGGCTCGTCTGTGAGAGGGAAGCGGCGATCAAGGCCTTCGTCCCGGAGGAGTACTGGAGCGTTACGGCGGAATTCAAGGGGAAACAGGCAGAGGAGGGCTTCAAGGCAAAACTGACGAAGCGGGACGGGAAGAAGATAACAATCGGAAATAAGGAGGAGGCGGATACCGTCCTCAAGGAGCTGGAGGGGGCGTGCTACAACGTGCAGAGCGTGGTGAAGAAGGAGAAGAGGAGGAACCCCCTGCCCCCCTTCATTACCAGTAAGCTCCAACAGGATGCCGCGAGGAGACTCGGCTTCACGGCAAAAAGGACGATGGTCATCGCACAGCACCTCTATGAGGGGGTGGAGCTCGGCGGGAAGGGCGCGGTTGGTCTCATCACCTACATGAGGACCGACTCGACGAGGGTTGCCTCACAGGCCATAGAGGGGGCGAGGGGATTCATCGGCACACAGTACGGCACGGAGTATCTCCCCGCCAAGCCCAATCACTATAAGGTGAAGAAGGGGGCTCAGGGTGCCCACGAGGCGATACGGCCGACTTCTGTGACCTATCCGCCGTCAGAGGTGAAGGACTATCTGGATAAAGACCACCTGAACCTCTACACCCTCATCTGGCAGCGCTTCATCGCCTCACAGATGAGTCCGGCTATCTTTGACCAGACGACCGTTCAGATAGAGGCAAAAGCGCCCGAGCAGAGTAGAGCTTATACCTTTCAGGCCACCGGCTCAGTCGTAAAGTTCGACGGCTTTACGAGGGTCTACGGCGAAAGAGAAGGTGAAAGGGGCGAAGATGAAAAGAGGAGCGCCATACTCCCGCCCCTCGTGAAGGGAGAGATTGTGCGCCTTATTGCCCTCGACCCGAAGCAGCACTTCACACAGCCGCCGCCGAGGTTTACCGAGGCGTCGCT
>JBHHXU010000005.1:0-15649 GCA_046757185.1 Thermodesulfobacteriota bacterium | reverse complement strand
GGGGCTCTTCACCCTTGCCCCGATTATGGCTGACTACATAGAGCCTGCGCTCCAGGAGAGTATCGGGCAGCTCCCCCTCGTGGGGATCCTCTTTGAGGGGACGCCCATGGGTATCGATGTCCTGACGGCCAGCCTCATTCTGAGCATCATGATCATCCCCTTTACGGCGAGCATATCGAGAGACACCTTCAACCTTACCCCGCCTGTCGTCAAGGAGTCGGCCTACGGCCTCGGCGCTACAAAGTGGGAGGTGATCAAGGGGGTGATTATCCCCTACTCGAAGCTCGGTATCTTCGGCGGGATCGTCCTCTCTCTCGGCAGGGCCATCGGTGAGACGATGGCGGTCGCCTTTGTCCTGGGAAATAACCATGAGATCAGGGCCTCCCTCTTTGACGCGGCGTCGACGGTCACCGTTACCCTGGCGAATGAGTTTACCGAGGCCGATACCGACCTCTACCTCTCCTCCCTCTTCTACCTCGCCCTCATCCTCTTTGTCATGAGTTTCGTGACGCTGGCGGTGGCGAAGGTCTTCCTCCTCAGGGCCGACAGGAGTGTTGTGCGATGAGGAGGGAGACGGCCAGAAGGCTGGAGAGCGGCGCCGCCCTTATCTTAAGCAGTTGTGCCGCCTTTTTCGGCCTCTTCTGGCTCATCTTTATCCTCGGTGACGTTATCATCAACGGTATAGGCGCCCTCAACCTGAGCCTCTTCTTCAATGATCCCGCCCCCCCCGGCATTGAGGGGGGCGGCCAGAGAAACGCCTTCGTCGGACAGCTGATCATCACCTTCTTTGCCGCCCTCATAGGGGTGCCCGTGGGGCTCCTCGGGGGCACCTTTCTCGCGGAGTATGGGCGGGGAAGGAGGATCGCGCGGGTAATCAGCACCCTTGCGGATATCATGGTCAGCGTCCCCTCAATCGTGATCGGCACCTTTGTCTACGCCATCCTCGTCAAGCCCGTCGGTCACTTCAACGGCTGGGCGGGGTCGGTGGCGCTGGCGATTATTATGATCCCCGTTGTCCTCCGAACCACGGAGGATATGCTCACCCTCGTTCCGTGGAGTCTGAGGGAGGCGGCGTTCGCCCTCGGAGCGCCCTACTACAAGGTGATTATCAAGGTGGTCTACCGGGGCGCTGCCGCTGGTATCTTGACCGGAATACTCCTCGCCATCGCCCGGGTTATCGGAGAGACGGCGCCCCTCCTCTTTACCTCATTCAACAACTCCTTCTTCTCCGTCGACATGAAGGAGCCCATATCGTCCCTTACGGTCATGATCTTCCAGTACGCCATGGGGCCCTATGAGAGCTGGCACGGCCAGGCGTGGGCGGCCTCGTTTATGATTACCCTCTTTATTCTCTTCCTGACCATCGTCGGAAGAATTGTTATCAGGTGGAGGCACGGTAAGAGATGAGCAGCAGTGATGTCGCCGGAAATATCGAGATAGAGGTCAGTGGACTCAACTTCCACTACGCAGATGGTAAGCACGTCCTGAAGGATATATCCCTCTCCATACACAAAAACGCCGTAACGGCCCTCATCGGCCCTTCGGGGTGCGGGAAGACGACCTTCCTCCGCTGTCTGAACAGGATGCATGACCTCTACCCCGGCAACAGGTATGAGGGTGAGATTATGGTGCAGGGGAGGAACATCCTCGATAAAGATGTGGACCTCATACGGTTACGGAGCCAGGTGGGGATGGTCTTTCAGAAGCCGACCCCCTTCCCCATGTCCATCTTCGACAACATAGCCTTCGGTCTCAAGCTGATGGAGATCGACAGGTCCGAGTATCCCGACAGGGTCAACAAGGCGCTGAAAGATGCTGCGTTGTGGAATGAGACCAGGGAGCGGCTGAACGATCCCGCCTCGGCCCTCTCAGGCGGTCAGCAGCAGCGTCTCTGCATTGCCAGGGCGCTGGCGGTGGAGCCGGACATCATCCTCATGGACGAGCCGTGCTCGGCCCTCGACCCGAACGCAACGGCCCGGATAGAGGACCTGATGACGGAGCTGAAGGAGGAGTACACCGTTGTTATTGTGACCCACAACATGCAGCAGGCGGCGCGGGTCTCCAAGTATACCGGTTTCTTTATGATGGGGGAGTTGATCGAGTATGATGAGACGAACACGATTTTCACCAACCCATCAAACAGGCTGACGGAAGACTACATCACCGGAAGGTTCGGTTAACGGTCTTATCTTGAAATAAACGTTGCGTTTATAACAAGACCCTTATTGGCGTATTTCACGAACAGGAGAGGGGGCGCGGTATGGTAAGAGAGAGGTATCACGAGAAATTGCAAAAACTTGAGAAGGACACGCTGAAGATGTCCGGCATGGTGGTCGAGGCCATTGAGGGTTCTGTAGAGTCGCTCAAGAAGAGAGACATCAAGGCGTCGAGGGAGATTATAAAGAACGATCTGGCAATCAACAAAAAAAGGTTCAAGATCGAGGAACGGTGCCTCCGCCTCATCGCCACCCAACAGCCGATGGCCAGGGACTTAAGAACCATTGCGGCCATCCTGAATATCATAACCGACCTTGAGAGGATTGCCGACCACGCAGAGGGGATTGCCAAGATCAACATCATGATGGGGAAAAAACCGCCGGCAAAGCCGTTCGTCGATGTGCCGCGGATGGCCGAGAAGGGGGTATCCATGCTCGAACGGTGCCTTGAGGCATTTATCAACCGTGATGCAAAAACGGCGAAGGCGATATGTAAAGAGGATGATGATGTCGATGCCCTCTACGAACAGGTCTACCGGGAACTCCTCCTCGTCATGATAGAGAATCCCAAGACCATTGAGGGGGCAACCCACCTCATGTGGGTGGCCCACAACCTTGAAAGGATCGCCGACAGGGTCACCAATATCGCCGAGCGTGTCATCTTCATGGTTACGGGGAGCATGGAGGAGACGAACGTATCGAAGTATTGAGGGGGGTAACGCGATCACCACAGAGGCCACAGCGAATCAATGCATTCTACTGAAAGAGCTTTCGTAACAACGTAGCCGCAACCTTTAGGCTGTGTAAGTGATCATCTTGTTGCAAAGTTTACGTATTCCGATACTGTATGCCACTTCGTTCCAAGCAAGATGAAATAATGACTCAAACACAGATTGACACGGGTTTTCAGGAATTTGAAACAAAGCCAAGTGATGGGGTACACTATCACTTTTTACGATCAGGCAACCGTAGTCGATGGTTTTAGCCATCGTTTGAAACACGAAGAGAGAGACAAAGAAGGTGCCTTGTAAAAAACAAACAGTCGCTGTCACTCTTTTTCCACCTCTTTTTTCCTGAAGCGGGTTTCCTTCCCATCCCTCCCTCTTTATCCTTGAAAAAAGCTGCCACTCCCTATAGCATATCTCAATATCCTTAAATAAAGGGGAGTAGGCAACAGTCGTTACGTATACATCACCGAAGGTGGACGTAGAGCTATCAATTACACCATGCCCATTATCCAGACAACCGACCTTGTAAAGCGGTATGGCGATGTCGAGGCCGTCCGGGGCGTCTCTCTGGAGGTAAATGAGGGGGAGTCCTTCGGCTTCCTCGGGCCGAACGGCGCAGGGAAGACGACGACCATCAGCATCCTCTGCACCCTCCTCGCCCCCACGTCGGGGAGGACGGAGGTCAACGGCTACAACTGTATGAACGAGCCTTCGAAGGTTCGTGCATCAATCGGACTCGTCTTCCAGGAGACGACCCTCGACAACGAGCTGACCGCCTACGAGAACCTCAAGTTCCACGGCTACCTCTACAACATGGAGAAGAGGATGGTCGAGGAGCGGATAGAGGAGGTCATGAGGGTGGTCATGCTCCACGACAGGATGGGCGATGCCGTCAAGACCTTCTCAGGTGGGATGAAGAGGAGGCTGGAGATCGCACGTGGCCTCCTCCATCGCCCCAGGGTCCTTTTCCTCGACGAGCCGACGCTGGGGCTCGACCCACAGACGCGGAGCCACGTGTGGGAGTTCATAGAGAGACTCAAGGAGGAGGAGGGGGTGACGATCTTCATGACCACCCACTACATGGACGAGGCCGAGCGGTGTGACAGGGTTGCCATCATAGACCATGGAAAGATAATTGCCTGCGGCACCCCTGAGGAGCTCAAGAGCAGGGTCAGAGGTGATGCGGTTCATCTGGAGACGGGGGACGACGGGAAGGCGGTTCTTGAGATGAAGGAGAGGTTCGGTATCGAGGCGAGGAGGGTGCGCAACGGACTGGTATTCAACGTGGAGGGGGGTGACGCGTTCATCCCCCGCCTCTTTGAGAAACTGTCGGCAGAGATACGCTCGGTAAATGTCAAAAGGCCGAGTCTCGACAGTGTCTTTTTGCACCTCACCGGCCGTGAGATCAGGGAGTCGAACAACGACAACGGCGGCCCGGCCCAGGCGGTACGGAGGAGGCGGTAACTATGTGCCCCATCCCTTTGAAGGGGGCGGAAAACGTGTTTCATTTACGTCATGATTTCACCAGAGAAACTCAAAGCCCTCCCGCCACTGCCCGGCGTTTATCTGATGAAGGGGAGGCGAGGCGAGGTCCTCTACATAGGGAAGGCGAAGAACATCCGGTCCCGGGTCCGCTCCTACTTCCACGGGACGTCCGATACCCGGCATACGGTCCGCTTTCTTGTCTCAAAGGTCGCCGACCTCGACTTTATCGTTACGGCCAACGAGAAAGAGGCGTTCATCCTCGAAGATACCCTCCTGAAGCGGTACAAGCCACGGTACAACATACGGCTGAAAGACGACAAGACCTATGTCAGCATCAAGCTTACCCTGAGCGACACCTTTCCGAGAATCCTCGTAACACGGCGGGTGAAGAGTGACGGGAGCCGCTATTTCGGTCCCTACGCCTCCGCCCGGAAGGTACGTGAGACGATAAAGTTCATCAGACGCCTCTTCCCCCTCTGTACCTGCAGTGAGGCGGAATTCAATAACAGGGTAAGGCCGTGCCTCGACTATCAACTGGGGATCTGCGCGGCGCCGTGTGTCGGTTACCTATCGGAGGAGCGGTACGAGGAACTGGTTGAGGCCACCATCCTTTTCCTTGAGGGGAAGAACCGGAGGCTCATCACCCTCCTTAAAGGGCGAATGAGAGAGGCATCGAAGAGCTTGGAGTTTGAGGCGGCGGCCACGATACGGGATCAGATCGCCGCCCTGGAGGAGACCCTCAGGGAACAGAAGGTCGTCTCCCATAAGGGAATTGACCGTGACCTCTTCGCTCTGGCTGAGGAAAGCGGAGCCCTCCTCGTGAAGGTCATCTCGGTACGGGACGGGAGGGTCGTGGGGGGGCGCGACTTCCCCTTCAGGGGGCGGGAGATACCTCTCGACGAATTCCTCTCATCCTTTCTGAGCCAGTACTATCGGCGGGACGCCTTCATCCCCGACGAGGTCGTTGTGCCCCACGCCCCGGAGGGGAGGGAGGTCATCGAGGAGTGGCTCTCCGACAGGAAAGGGAGGAGGGTACGTGTCGTTGTTCCCCGGAGGGGTGAGCGGGTGCGGCTCCTTGCAATGGCCACGGCCAACGCGGAGGAGAGCCTCAGGGAGAGGGGTGGTGGAGAGGCGGAGACGAATCTTCTCCTCCTCGAGGCGTTACAGAAGAGGCTGCGCCTCGGAAAACTCCCCAAAGTGATAGAGGCCTTCGACATCTCCAATACGGGGGGAGTGCTGGCAGTCGGCGCCATGGTGACCTTCAGAGCGGGGGAGCCTGACAAGAAGAGTTATCGCCTTTTTAAAATAAGGATGAGCGACGGGCCGGACGATTACGGTATGATGTACGAGGTGATGTCGAGGAGGTACAAGAAGGCAGGGCGCGGCGCCGGTGGTGACCGTGGTATGCCGGACCTCATTATTGTCGATGGCGGGAAGGGGCAACTCAATGTGGCGCTGAGGGTGTTGGAGGAGCTCGGAATAGAGGGGGTCGAGGTTGCCGCCCTCGCGAAGGAGAGAGACAACGCCGGAGCCGGGGGGGCGGGGAAGGGTGAGCGGATATTCCTCCCCCGTGTGAAGGACCCCGTTCTGCTGCGGGAGGGGTCAAAGCCCGACCTCCTACTCAGGCGTATCAGGGACGAGGTTCACCGCTTCGCCATCTCCTATCACAAGCGGCTCAGGAAGAGGGGAATCGCCTCTGTTCTGGATGAGATCAACGGCATAGGCCCGAAGCGGAGGAGGGCGCTGCTGGCCCGATTCGGTAGTGTTGAGAGGATAAGAGGGGTTTCACTGAAGGAACTCTTGACGGTTGAAGGGATAAATGAGAAGATTGCACTGGCGATCAAGGAGAGGCTTGAGAGGGCATCGTCCCCATCCTGACGCCCTTTTGTTGTGCCTGTAGTGAGCCTGGAGACGGAGATTCCCTTACGGGGGAAGGTGAGGAGACGGGTTGGGCGAAGGAGTGCTGATTACATTCGAGGGGGTTGAGGGGTGCGGCAAGAGCACACAGGCGGTGATGCTGAAGGAGTCCCTCGAGGGGGAGGGGAGGCGGGTCGTCATGACGAGGGAGCCGGGCGGCACCGTCCTCGGTGAGAGGGTGAGGGATATTCTCCTCCGGAGCGGTGGCATGAAGATAGCGCCGTTGACGGAGCTTCTCCTCTACACCGCATGCAGGGCGCAGATCGTCGAAGAGGTGATACGGCCGGCCCTTGCCGCCGGCAGCATCGTTGTATGCGACCGTTTCGCCGATTCGACTACCGCCTACCAGGGGTACGGAAGGGGCCTCGGCCTCGATCCCGTCCTCGCCATTAACCGGCAGGTAGTAGGCGAGAGCACTCCCCGCCTTACCTTTCTTCTCGACTGCGATCCTGAGACGGGGCTCGGGAGGGCGTGGAAGAGGATCGAAGAGGAGGGCGGCGCCAGGGAGGACCGCTTTGAGAGGGAGGCCGTCAATTTTCACCGGGCTGTCAGGGACGGGTATCTGGAGATCGCGCGACGTGAGCCTGAGCGGGTGAAGGTCATCGACGGCGACCGCGGCGTGGATGAGATACATCAGGAGATAGTCGGGATAGTGAGGAAGTGCATATAGCCAGGATTATGCAAGAAGAGAACCACAGAGATTGTTTTCAAGGACACGGATGCGCGCGGATTGTCATGGTGTAAAGACAATCTGTGTGTATCGGTGAAAATCCGTGTCCTGAATAATTTGATATTTCTCTCTCATATCAACAGATTTCTCCGTGTCCTCTGTGGTTAGTGCATTTTAGGTTCATTATGTCTTTTGCCGATATCATAGGTCATGACCGTGAGATAGGTATCCTGAAGGGGGCCATTGTGAAGGGCCGTGTGGCCCACTCGTTCCTCTTTTGCGGACCTGATGGTATCGGCAAGAGGATGACGGCAATGGCATTTGCGAAAGCCCTTAACTGTTGCGAGGTGGCCGATGACTCCTGCGGGCAGTGTCCGAGGTGCAGGAGGATCGCGGGGGGAGCCGACCCGAATGTTATGGTCGTTCTTCCCCGCGAGGCGGAGTCGAGAGGAGGAGGAGTTGACCGTGTTTCGGGCACAATACGGATTGGAGATATCAGGGATATTCAGCACCGCCTTGCCTACGGAGCTGAGGAGGGGAAGAAGGTCTGTATCGTCGACGGCGCGGAGAGGATGAACCGGGAAGCCGCCAACGCCTTCCTCAAGACGCTGGAGGAGCCCCCGAAGGATACGGTCATTATCCTCATCGTGAGCCAGGCCACCGCCCTCCTCCCCACCATCCTCTCCCGGTGCCAGCGGATAAACTTCAGCCCCCTCCGGAGGGAGATTGTCGAAGGGTTTGTGCAGGAGCGGCTCGGTCTCTCCCCCGAGAGGTGCCGGCTCATTGCCGCCCTGAGCGGCGGGAGCCTCGGGAGGGCGCTGGAGGGGTGGGGCGATACGCTCCTTGAGGGCAGAATAAAACTCATCGAACAGTTATGCGCCCTCTCTTCCGGGGATGCTGTGGACATCTTCACCCTCGCTGATGAGGTTGCCCAGGGGGAGAGCATGAGCGACGCCTTCGAGATAATGAAGATATGGTACAGGGACCTCGCCCTCCAGCGGGAGGGGTGCGGTGAGATGGTAGTGAACAGTGATCTGGCGAATATCCTCCAGCGAGAGGGGGAGAGACAAACCTTCGATGCGATCTGGGAGTCATTTCGTGCAATACATCAGGCTGAGCAGGATATTCTCCCGCCACGATACGGGAACAAACAGCTCACCCTTGAGGTGCTCTTCATGGATCTGGTGAAACGGTCAAGGGGTGGTGACGGGGCAGAGAGAGGTGTATAAGGAGGCTGTACGATGGCGAGGGTAGTGGGGGTCAGGTTTAAGACGGCGTGCAGGGTTTACGATTTCGACTCCAACGGTCTGGAGCTGAAGTGTGGAGATACGGTCATTGTCGAGACCGAGAGGGGGATGGCTCTCGGTACCGTTGCGTCCGGTCCGGTCGACAGGGGTGATGAATCACCGCAGCAACCGCTGAAGTGTGTCATACGAAAGGCGGAGGAGGACGATTTCGAGCGGCTCGAATTCAACAGGGAGCGTGAGGTAGAGGCCTTCAGGATATGCAGGGAGAAGATAGCCCGATACAAACTCCCCATGAAGCTCGTCAATGTTGAGTACCTCTTCGATTCAAGCAAAGCCATATTCTATTTTCTCTCCGAGAACAGGATCGACTTCAGGGAGCTTGTCAAGGACCTGGCGGCTGAGTTCCATGCGAGGATTGAGATGAAGCAGGTCGGCGTGAGAGACGAGACGAAGCTTCTCGGCGGCATCGGGCCGTGCGGACGCCAGCTCTGCTGCGCCACATTTCTCACCGACTTCGCCCCCGTGACGGTAAAGATGGCGCGGGATCAGAATGTGACTCTGAACCCCGCAAAGATATCGGGGTTGTGCGGCAGGCTCATGTGTTGCCTTACTTACGAGCACGGTGTATCCAAGGGGGGGGAGGATGCTGTTGAATCCGGTCGGGGAACCGGTTGTCCGGGCGCCGGGGTATCGGAGAGCGAGGTGGAAGGATAGATGGCAGACAGGAAATTCTATGTAACAACCCCCATCTACTACGTCAACGACATCCCTCACATCGGTCACGCCTATACCACCATCGCAACAGACGTTATAGCGCGGTACAGGAGGCTCAAGGGAGACAACCTCCTCTTTCTCACCGGCACCGACGAGCACGGCCAGAAGGTCGAGAAGAGCGCAAGCGGTATGGGGCTGAAGCCCATCGAGCTGGCCGACCGGGTGGTGGAGCGGTTCAAGAGCCTCTGGGAGAAGCTCAACATATCAAACGACGACTTCATAAGGACGACGGAGAAGCGTCACGAGGAGGCCGTCCATCACCTCTGGAGGGTGGTGAAGAAGAAGGGGGATATCTACCTCGGGAGCTATGAGGACTGGTACTGTACCCCCTGTGAGACCTTCTGGACGGAGAAGCAGCTTGCGGAGGGGAAGTGCCCCGACTGCGGGAGGGAGGTCGAACGGCTGCAGGAGCCGAGCTACTTCTTCAGGATGTCGAAGTATCAGGAGCGGTTGCTGCGCCATATCGAGGAGAACCCCGACTTCATCCAGCCCGAGAGCAGGAGGAACGAGATCGTGAGCTTCGTAAGGGAGGGGCTCAGGGACCTGAGCATCAGCAGAACCACCTTCTCGTGGGGGGTCCATGTGCCGGATGACCCGGAGCACGTCATCTATGTCTGGTTCGACGCCCTGACAAACTACCTCACCGCCGCCGGCTACCCCGGTGAGATGCCGTACTGGCCGGCGGACATCCATATCATCGGGAAGGACATCCTCCGATTCCATGCCGTCTACTGGCCCACCTTCCTCATGTCGGCGGGGCTGCCGCTGCCGAGGCGGATATTCGCCCACGGGTGGTGGACGGTGGAGGGGCAGAAGATGAGCAAGTCGGTCGGCAACGTGGTCGACCCGAACGAGATGGTCGACCGGTTCGGTCTCGACCGGTTCAGGTACTTCCTCATGACGGGCGTCCCCTTCGGCCAGGACGGCGACTTCTCTCTCAATACCTTCATAGCACGCGTTAACAGCGATCTTGCCGACGACCTGGGAAACCTCCTGAGCAGGACACTGGCGATGATAGACAAGTACTGCGGGGGGGGCATCCCGCCAGTCCCGGAGGATGCCTGGAGTGAGGGTGGCGCGGTCGATACGAGCCGTGAGAAGGCGCTCAGGAAACTCATCGAGGAGGGTACGGGAGACGATTTTGATGCCTCTATGGATAAGCTGAATTTTTCACACGCCCTTGCGAGGGTGTGGGATATTATTGACGACGCAAACCGCTCCATCGAGGAGACGGCGCCGTGGGCTCTCTGGAAGGAGGGGAAGAGGAAGAAGCTCGCTGTCACCCTCTATACCCTTGCTGAGAGTTTGAGAATCGTAGCCGTCTACCTCTCCCCCTTCATCCCTCACTCAGCCCGGGAGATATGGCGGCAGCTCGGTATAGAGGGGGAGATCGCCGATACCACCCTGGATGAGGCGGTTCAATGGGGAGGGCTGAAGGAGGGGACGAAGATCGCGAGGGGGAAGCCCCTCTTCCCGAAGGTAGAGGCAGGTGTATGAACCCGCCGATGTGAGAGAGGCCCGCTTTTCCCCGCCTGTCTCCCTCCTGCAATTAAAAGACAACTCAAACAGTAAGAGATGAACGAGAGAGGTTATGGAAGAGTCTGAAACGGTTTCATCCCTGTTCGATACCCACGCTCACCTCGACGACCGGCGGTTCGACAGCGATCGGGAGGAGGTCATCGAGAGAGCAAGGGGTGCGGGGGTGGAACAGATTATTACCGTCGCCTGCTGGGACGCCGAGCAAGGTTTTGATGCCGCGCTGGAGATCGCTGAAAAGAACGATGCTATGTATGCCGCCATCGGCATCCACCCTCACGATGCCCGTCTGGTCGGGGAGGAGACCTTTCAGCAGATACAATCGCTGGCGGGTCGCGAGAAGGTGATTGCCATTGGGGAGACCGGCCTCGACTACCACTACGACAACTCGCCGAGAGAGGTGCAGCGGGAGGCGTTCAGGAGCCACATCCGTCTCGCGAGGTCCCTCAACCTCCCCCTCATCGTCCATACGAGGGAGGCCGATACGGATACCCTCGCCATTCTGAAGGAGGAGGGGGCGGGGGAGACGGGGGGGGTCTTCCACTGCTTTTCTGGCGATTACGACATGGCCACAGAGTGCCTCGACATGGGCTTTCTCCTCTCCTTTACAGGCATCGTCACCTTCCCCGGAGCGACGGCCCTCCACGAGGTGGTGAAGAAAATTCCCGTCGAAAGGATGGCGGTCGAGACGGACTGCCCCTACCTCGCCCCTGTCCCGTGCCGGGGCAAGCGTAACGAGCCTGCATACGTCGTTGAGACGGCGAAGAGGATAGCGGCGCTGAAGGGGCTGAGCCTCGATGATGTCGCACGGATAACAACGCTGAACGCGCAGGGGCTCTTCGGCATCGGCAGCCGGGAGAGAAAACCGGAGATCGCCTACAGGATACGGGACTCTCTCTATCTCGCCGTCACCAACCGGTGTAACAATTTCTGTACCTTCTGCGCGAAGCAGAGCTCCTTCACCGTCAAGGGGCACTACCTGCGGCTTAGGTATGAGCCGACCGCGAAGGATGTCATGGCCGCCATTGGTCCCGATCCCCTCCAGTACAAAGAGATCGTCTTCTGTGGCTACGGGGAGCCCCTCATCCGGCTCGACCTGGTCAGGGAGGTGGGGGCCGCCCTCAAGGAGCGGGGGTGCACGGTACGGATTAACACCGATGGCCTCGCCAACCTCGTCTACGAGAGGAATATCCTGCCCGAGATCTCCTTCATCGATGCACTATCGGTGAGCCTCAACGCCCCCGACTCCGAGAGCTACCAACGGCTGGTGAAGACCCCCTTCGGGGAGAAATCCTTTCCCGCCATCATCGATTTCCTGAAGGAGGCCAGGAAGCACATCGGGAAGGTGACCGCGACGGTTGTCGCCATTCCCGGCCTCGATATCGAGGCGTGCAGGCGTCTTGCCGAGGAAGAGATAGGGGTAACCTTCAGGGTGAGAGAGTACAACGAGGTCGGGTGAGGATAATTAGGATAAACAGGGACAGCGACCTTTTAAATTGACACCCTGTTGCAGTTTGTCTATAGTTGTTTCATGCCAAGAATAGCAAGAGCCGTTGCTCCAGGATATCCACACCATGTTACTCAACGTGGCAACTATCAGCAGAATATCTTCAAGGATGAGGAGGACTATCGCCAGTATAAGTCATGGCTTGAAGCGTACAGCCGCAGAGAGGGTCTAAGAATCTGGGCCTACTGCCTGATGACGAACCATGTCCACTTTGTCTGTGTTCCGGACCGTGAGACATCGCTCTCCAGGACCTTCAACACCCTCCACATGAGGTACTCACAATACTTTAACAAAAAACAGGGGGTGAAAGGTCACTTATGGCAGGGGCGCTTTTTCTCATCCATCCTGGATGAAAAGCATCTATTTGCCGCTGTACGTTACGTTGAAAACAACCCTCTTCGTGCCAATATGGTAAAGGACGCTGAAGAGTATCGCTGGTCGAGCGCGAGGGGGCATATCGAGTCCGGCATCGATCCTGTACTCTCCTACGACAGTCCTCTTGATGTTGACATAAGGGACTGGAGGAGGTATCTTCGAGAAGCTGATGATGGAAAGCTTGTTGAAGAGATACTCAAAAACGTATTAACCGGACGCCCCTGTGGTGATGAGGGATTTATCGCAAGAATTGAAGACATTCTGGGTCGAGAATTAAAGGCGAATCCGCGGGGACGGCCATGGCCCAGGAAGGGAGCAACCTAAAAGGTCGCTGTCCCTAATTAAAAAGAGCACGCTATGCAGCCCTCTCAAAAAACAGTCCCCTACCTCATCATCACCGCCTCTATCATCCTCATCGCCATCATCCTCATCCTGAAACCGCCCGTCTTCATAGAGTTCCTCGAAGCAAAAACCTTTGATATGAGGTTCCTGGTGCGGGGATCGGTCAACATGGGCAACGAGGTTGCCATCGTGGGGATAGACAACAAGAGCCTTGAAAAGGTCGGCCGTTGGCCCTGGTCGAGGGAGGAGACCGCCCGCCTGATCGAGAAGGTGGCGGAAGGGGGGGCGCGGACGATCGGCTTCGACATCCTCTTTTCAGAACCCCAGATCACCGAGGGGCTCCAGACCGCGAGGGATATAAAGAGCGCTTTTGAAAGCTCGCCGGCGAGCGATGAGGCGTTCCTCACCTTCCTCAACAAGCAGGAGAGGAAAAAGAATGTCGATGAAATCCTGGCCTCAACCGTACGTGAGGCAGGCAATGTTATCCTCCCCTTTGCCCTCGAGGTGCCGACCATCTATGAGGGCGCCGTGGAGTATGAGCTTCCCGATATACTCTACAACTACCCCTTCATGATGGTAAAGAAGGGGGATCTCCATCTCCCCATCGTCGCCGAAAGGGCCCTCCTTCCCCTTGAACCCTTCATACGTGCATCCTCCTCTATCGGCCACGTCTACACCCTCTACGACAGGGACGGCGCCATCCGATGGGAACCCCTCTCCGTCACCCTTGGGGACTCCATCTTCCCCTCCTTCGGGGTCGAAGTGGCACGGCACTACCTGGGGGTAAAAAGGGAGGAGGTGCGGCTCATCACCGGCGAGGGTATCCTTCTCGGTGAGCGGTTCATCCCCACCGACACCTCGGGGAGGGCACTCATAAACTACCGAGGCAGGGCCGGCGCCTTTACCACCTACTCGGCGGTTGACGTGCTGGAGGAGAGGATCCCCCTCGACAGTCTGAAGGGAAAGATTGTCCTCATTGGAACAACCGCCCTGGGAACCGCGGACATTCATATCACCCCCTTTGCCCAGCTCTCAGGGGTCGAAAAGCAGGCGGCGGTCATTGCAAACATCATCCACAACACCTTCCTCAAGCGGGAGGAGGGGGCAAAACTTACGGTCGTAGCCATTACCGCCCTCTTCGGGATTGTTATGGGCATTGCCATCCCGAAACTCAGGGTGCTCCTCGGCGCCGCCCTCTCGTTCACGCTCCTTATCGGCTACCTCGCCGTTACCCAGTACCTCTTTTCACGGCACGGCCTCTGGATAGACCTCCTTACCCCTTCATCATCGATTGTCATCCTCTACTCCTCCCTCACCGCCTACCGGTTTCTGGCAGAGGAGCGGAAATCCAAGGAGATAAAGACCATGTTCTCCAGTTATGTCACGGAGAAGGTTGTTGATGAGCTCCTCAGGAACCCGGAGATGGCTAAACTGGGGGGGCATAGGAGGGAGGTGACCGTCCTCTTCTCCGACATCAGGGGCTTTACCAGCTTTTCCGAGAAGAGGCAACCGGAGGAGGTGGTCTCCATCCTCAACGAATACCTCAGGGAGATGACCGACATCATCTTCAGATGGGAGGGGACCCTCGACAAGTTTGTCGGCGATGAGATCATGGCCTTCTGGGGCGCCCCACTCCACCAGGAAAACCACGCCGAGCTTGCCCTCCGGTGCTCTCTCCATATGATGAAGAGGCTCTCAGAGCTTCAGGAGAAATGGAAAAGGGAGGGGAAGTACCCCCTCGACATCGGAATAGGACTCAATACCGGCGACGTCTTGGTGGGAAACATAGGGGCGGAGGGGAAGAAGATGGACTACACCATCATGGGGGACAACGTCAACCTCGGGGCAAGGGTGGAGGCATTGACGCGGCCTTACAATACCCATATCCTGTTAACCGAATTCACCGTCAAGCATATCAAGGAGCTCATCATGCCCGACGACCCCCAGAAGAACCGGTTCGGTCATGTCAATCTCAAGACTATTGAATCGGTACAGGTCAAGGGGAAGGAGCAGGCAGTGATGATCTTTGAGCTCACCGGCCTCAAAGAGACCGGGAGTCCGCCGGGGGATAAAGGAGAGCAAGGGTAACCTCTTTTCCCTGCAGCAATAAGCAGCCACGAGAACTTTTCAACACACAGTACGCCATGTTCCAAAGAGCCTGTCAGCTATTATTTTAAGACGGCCTGCAGAACCGGGGCATCACTCGCCGGTTACGGCACTGATAGTATCGACACTTTCAAAACAGAGACTTGACAGGAGTACCGGGGTAAGGTAGATTTTAAAAGACATGCTGGATTACTCATATCGTTACTCTTAAGTTCAGTAACGAAGAAGGAGGCGGGATGAAGATAGCATTTGATTCACAGGGTCATGAAGTGCATGAAGGTTCGATGTTGGTTCCATCAGATGTAGGCGGGAGGGCCACCGTAAGGGTCTTTAAGATAAGTGGCACCCATATAACGCTTAAGGACTCAGGAACTTTTGAAGAGACCCTCATGACCAAAGAGGAATTTAAGAACAGCACCTGGATATTGGCAGATAAAAGCGAGGGATGAATTAAATGCGTTCAAGGTAACTATCAGGGGCGCCTATGAAAAAGCTCTGTCTCCTCTTCGCTTTCCTTTTCGCCACCGCTTCATTAACGGTATGCAGTTCAGTCGAGGGAGGTGGGGGCAAAACTTCTTTCCCACCCGTTAAGCATGTAAAGGTAAAATCAAAAAAGCACGGTCCTCCACCTCACGCGCCGGCTCACGGCTATCGTCATAAGCATCGACATGGTGTCGAGCTTATGTTTGACGGCGGCCTGGGGGTCTATATTGCCGTAGGGCTCTCAGGTATATACTTTCATAATG
>JBHHXU010000004.1:0-15841 GCA_046757185.1 Thermodesulfobacteriota bacterium | reverse complement strand
CTTGTTCCCGAGCCCTATTCCTCTCCCCTCCTGATGCATATAGACGAGTATTCCCCTCCCCTCCTTCTCGATCATGCGGAGAGAGGCCTTCAACTGGTCACCACAATCACACCGCTCCGACCCGAGGACGTCCCCCGTCAGGCACTCCGAATGTACCCTCACCAGGAGAGGCTCGTCTGACTTCACCTCACCCTTTACCAGAGCGAGGTGTTCGTGGATGTCAACGTCATTCCTGTAGGCAACCGCAGTAAAATCTCCACCGTACCGTGTCGGGAGCCTTGCCTCCGCTATCCTGTGGACCAGCCTGTCCCTCCTGAGCCGGTACTCGATAATATCGGCTATCGTTACGATCCTCAACCCGTGGGTCCGGGCCATCACCTCCAGGTCTGGCATCCTCGCCATCGTCCCGTCGTCCTTCATTATCTCACAGATGACCCCGGCCGGCTTGAGCCCCGCGAGTCGCGCGAGGTCCACCGACCCCTCGGTCTGCCCTGTCCTGACGAGGACCCCCCCCCTGCACGCCCTCAACGGGAAGATATGCCCCGGCCTTGCAAGGTCGTCCGGTCTCGTGTCGTCATCGATGGCCGTCAGGATGGTCTTTGCCCTGTCTGATGCCGAGATACCGGTGGTAACCCCCCTCTTCGCGTCCACCGATACCGTAAAGGCCGTCTTGTGGAGGGACGTATTATCCGTCACCATGGGGGGCAGATCCAGTCTATCGGCCGTATCCTCTGTGAGTGTCAGGCAGATGAGTCCCCTCCCGTACATGGCCATGAAATTAATCGCCTCGGGGGTAACCTTCTCGGCGGCAATGTAGAGATCACCCTCGTTCTCCCTGTCCTCATCATCGACAAGGATGACCATTCTGCCCTCCCTTATATCCTTGAGGGCATACTCTATCTTCTGCATACGGACCATCTCACCTCAAATGGCTACTCCTTGAAACCGTGCTCACTCAGGAACTCTTCCGTCACCCCTCTGCCTCGATAGACAACCATGAACCGTTCAACATACTTTGCAATGATATCCGTTTCGATGTTGACCCGCGATCCGGAACCCTTTAGAGCGAGGGTGGTCTGTTCGAGGGTATGGGGGATCAGCGCGCTGGTGAACCCCCCTTCCCACTCTTTGACAACGGTAAGGCTTATGCCGTCTACCGCTATGGCGCCCTTGCTGACTATCTGCCTCGACAGTTCACGGGGGACCGCCACCTCCAGCTCGGCAAAACCCTCTCTCGTCTCTTTCTTTGTTATCGCCCCGACGCCATCGACGTGGCCTGTGACGATGTGGCCGCCCATCTGTGCCGCAGGGGTGAGGGGCGGTTCGATGTTCACCCTGTTTTCAGGTCTGAGGTCTCCGAGGGTGGTGCGGCTCATCGTCTCCTGTGACATCTCGGCGGTAAAGGCATTCCCGCCGAGAGCGATAACGGTCAGGCAGACACCGTCAACGGCGATACTGTCACCAATCCGTACCACTTCAAGGTCAAGCTCCGTCGAAACTGTGATTTTACCAGATTCCCCCTTTTTTTCAATACCTTTTATGCCGCCGAGGGCCTGAATAATTCCGGTAAACACTAGAGATACCCCTCCACCATGAAGTCCCCCTCAAGTCTCCTGATCCTCATATCCCTCACGGTGAGACTCTCCACCAGCCTCCTCACCCCGAACCCCTCAATCACAGGGACCCCATCACCGCCTATCACCTTTGGTGCGAAGAAGAGACAGAGTTTGTCGACGATGCCGCTCCTCACCGACGATGCAGCAAGCTCACCCCCTCCCTCTATCATGATCGACATAATCCCCATTTCACCGAGCCTGGCCATGAGTCTCCCGAGATGGACCCCCTCCTTTGTCGATGGGAGTATGAGGACGGTGGCGCCCCGCTCCTTCGCCTCTTCTATCTTCCTCTTCCCGGCCCTTCTTGTCGTCGCCACGATGAGTTTCCCACCCGGACCGAAGACCTTTGCCTTCAAAGGTATCCGCATTGTACTATCCACCACCACCCTGACAGGGTCTCTCCCTTTGCCGTATCTCGTCGTAAGTGACGGGTCGTCTCTCAGGACGGTACCGCTCCCGACCATCACCGCATCCGTTATACTCCTCATCCTGTGGACGAGACGACGGGGCCGTTCACCGGTTATCCACTGCGACTCGCCTGTTTTTGTGGCGATCCTCCCGTCGAGGGTCGTTGCAAGCTTCAGGGTAACATAGGGACGCCGTAAGGTAATGTACTTGTTATAGGCCTCGTTAATCCCTGAGCACTCGCTCTCCAACATGTCCGTCGTGACGGCTATCCCGGCCCTCCTCAGCCGTCTCACCCCTCTCCCCGTCACGAGGGGGTTCGGGTCTCCTGCTCCGACAACAACATTCTTCACCCCGGCGGCAATGATACTCTCCGTGCAGGGGGGGGTCCTCCCTGTATGATCGCACGGCTCAAGGGTAACATAGAGGACGCCCCCCTTCGCCCTGTTTCCCGCATCACGGAGTGCCTCTATCTCGGCGTGGGGGAGGCCCGCCCTCCTGTGGTATCCCTTCCCCACAACCGTGCCGTCCTTCACGATGACGGCGCCGACAGCGGGGTTCGGGTTCGTTTTCCCCACCCCCCTCCGTGCAAGGCCGATTGCCATCTTCATATACCGTTCATCCATCACTCGGAAAGGAGCATCAGGGCGTCGTCTCACCACAGCCGGCCGATTCCCGGCTACCTCCTCTTCTCAACACCACCCTTCTTGACCTCCAGGAGATCCTTGAGCTCGCTCATGAACTCGTTAATATCCCTGAACTCCCGGTATACCGAGGCAAACCGCACGTAGGCGACCTCATCCAATCCCTTTAACTCCTCCATAACCGCTTCGCCTATTACGGTACTCGCGACCTCCCTCTCCCCCGAGTCGAGGAAGGAGCGCTCGAGATCATCGACCGCCCCCTCTATGGCCTCAATACCGACGGGCCTCTTCTCACACGCCTTGAGGATGCCGTTCAGGACCTTCGTCCGGTCGAAAGGCTCCCTGCTCCCGTCCTTCTTGATGACGAGGGGCATGGTCTCCTCGACCCGCTCGTAGGTGGTAAACCTCTTGCTGCACTGAAGACACTCCCTCCGGCGGCGCGTGACGTCACCATCCTGTGAGAGTCGTGAATCGATGACCTTATCTTCGAGATGGGTACAGTAGGGACATTTCATGAAAAGGATGACACCTCAGGGGAGTCTCTCCAGTTGTAGTGTTGCCGCTGAAGGGAGCATTTCTTCAGACGGAGGCTGCCGGTTATCGCCGTAGTCTCTCTCGATAGAAGGGGAACCCCTCACAGAGTTCCCGGACCATCCCTTTTAATGATGAGAGCCTTTCTTCATCGGATCGGGCCTTTATAGCCTCATCGATCATACCGGCGATCTCCCTCATCTCCCCCTCCCCCATCCCCCGGGTCGTCACCGCGGGAGTGCCTATTCTGATGCCGCTCGTGACGAAGGGGCTCCGTGTTTCAAAGGGGACAGTGTTCTTGTTCACCGTAATGCCCGCCTTGACGAGGGCCTCCTCCGCCTCCTTACCGGTCACCTCTTTGTTCGTGAGGTCCACCAGCATGAGATGGGTATCGGTACCCCCCGATACGAGGTCGTACCCCCTGGCAACGAGCTCTTCAGCAAGTACCTTCGCATTGGCAATCACCTGCTCCTGATACGCCTTGAAGCCGGGCTCAATGGCCTCTTTCAGGGCAACAGCCTTCGCCGCAACAATATGCATGAGCGGCCCCCCCTGGATACCGGGGAATATCTTCTTGTCAACCCCCTTCGCAAAGTCGGCCCTGCACATGATCATCCCCCCCCGGGGACCCCGCAGGGTCTTGTGGGTTGTCGTCGTGACAAATTCCGCATGGGGGACGGGGGTCGGGTGGAGCTCCGTTGCCACGAGTCCGGCTATATGGGCGATATCGACCATGATCACGGCGCCAACCTCGTCGGCGATATCCCTGAACATTTTGAAGTCGATAACCCGCGGGTAGGCGCTGGCACCGACGACGATCATCTTCGGTCTCTGCTCCTTCGCAAGCGCCCTCACCTGATCAAAATCGATACGCTGATCCTCCTTCCTGACACCGTAGAAGACCACATTGTAGAGCTGACCTGAAAAGTTTACCGGGCTTCCGTGGGTGAGATGTCCCCCGTGGGAGAGGTTCATGCCGAGAACGGTATCGCCCGGTTCGAGAACAGCCATATAGACGGCCATGTTCGCCTGGCTCCCCGAGTGGGGCTGAACGTTTGCGTGGTCACAACCGAATATCTCTTTTGCACGTTCGATGGCGAGGCTCTCCACCACATCGACGTATTCACATCCCCCGTAGTACCGCTTGCCGGGATACCCCTCCGCATACTTGTTGGTCATGACGCTCCCGATGGCTTCAAGGACCGCTTCGCTCACCATGTTCTCGGAGGCGATAAGCTCCAGCTTGTACTCCTCTCTCTCCGTCTCCTCACATATGGCGCGGTAGACATCAGGATCAAACGCTTCTAATACAGACATAACTTTAACACCCTTCCCTTTCGTTCCTCTCAACCGCCCTTCCCTCGCTCAATCTCCCTGATCTTATCCAGCCGCCGCTGATGCCTCCCCCCCTCAAACCTCGATTCCAGCCACACCCGCACCATCTCCCTCGCCAGCCCCTTGCCGACGACCCTCCCCCCCACTACGAGTATGTTGGCATCGTTGTGCTCCTTCGCCATCCTCGTCGAGTAGAGGTCGTTCACGAGGGCAGCGCGAACACCGGGAAACTTGTTTGCAACGATACTCATCCCGATACCGGTGCCGCATATGAGTATCCCCTTTTCAAACCTTCCCGACGACACCCCTTCCGCAACAGGGATCCCGTAGTCGGGATAGTCGACCGACTCATCCCCGTCCGTCCCCATATCGATACTCTCCATGCCGCACTCGGAGAGGAAGGACCGTATATCCTCCTTCAGCTCCCTCCCGGCGTGGTCGCTCGCTATCGCTATTGTTGTCATAGCTAATCTAATTGACGGAATGTGGACAGAGTTGAAATCCGTCCCCAGGACTCTGAGGCATGCAAAGGCCCTATCCCTCAAACCTCCTGAAGAGGAGAGTCGCATTGGTGCCGCCGAAACCGAAGGAGTTGCTCATGGCGACGTTGACTTTCCTCTCCCGTGCGCTGTTCGGAACATAATCGAGATCGCATTCAGGGTCGGGGGTTTCGTAATTGATTGTCGGAGGCACGATACCGCGAGCAATGGAGAGAACCGTAAAGACCCCCTCTATCCCACCGGCAGCCCCCAGGAGGTGACCGGTCATGCTCTTCGTCGAGCTCACCGCCACCTTCCGTGCGTGCTCCCTGAAGATCCCCTTTATAGCCTGGGTCTCGGCAATATCCCCCTGCGGCGTCGATGTCCCGTGGGCATTGATATAATCAACCTCCTCAGGAGCTATCCCCCCGTCTCTCAATGCAGCCTCCATGCAGCGGACTGCCCCCTCCCCCTCCAGTGCCGGTGAGGTCATATGGTAAGCATCGGCGGTCATGCCGTAGCCGACGATCTCGGCAAGGATCGTCGCCCCCCTCCTCTTCGCATAGTCAAGCTCCTCAAGGATCAGGACGCCGGCCCCCTCTCCAACGACAAAACCGTCACGGTCTATGTCGAAGGGGCGGCTCGCCCCCCGGGGGTCGTCGTTCCGCGTCGAGAGGGCCTTCATGGCGCTGAAACCGGTTATACAGAGGGAACAGATAACCGACTCCGTCCCCCCCGCCACCATGACATCAGCGTCTCCCCGCTCTATGATCCTGTAGGCATCGCCGATGCAGTTGTTCCCCGTTGCGCAGGCCGTCACCGCGCTGCTGTTCGGTCCCTTCGCGCCGAGCATGATAGAGACCTGGCCCGATGCAAGATTGATAATCACCATGGGGATAAAGAAGGGGGTGACCCTTTCGGGCCCCTTTGCCTTCAGCACATCATGCCACTTCTCGATCGCCGGCAACCCTCCAATGCCGGCCCCGATATAGACGCCGACCCTATCCGCATTCTCTTCCGTAATCCGGAGCCCCGCATCATCGACCGCCATCTTCGCCGCGGCAATGGCATACTGGATGAAGAGGTCCATCTTCTTGATCTCTTTCCTCTCGATAAAATCGGCAGCTGAGAAGTCAGGAACCTCTCCGGCAATCCTCACCGGATAGCCCGAGGGGTCAAAACGGGATATCTCCCGGATTCCCGACCTCCCCTCTATGAGCCTCCCCCACGACTTTTCCACGCCGATGCCGAGGGGACTGAGAATACCGACACCGGTAACGACAACACGTCTATTCACCACCTACTATCCCTCTCCTTCGACAGTGCAGGGTATATGCTATGTAACATCATAATAAAATCGTGAGAACGACAACAAGGCAGTTAACTCGGATGATGAGCGTCTCTGCCTTACAACGAGGTTATAGTGAGACACAACTCCTCTTGCAAGACAAAGCGTCGCCCGTCACAGATGGGAGATTCACAGTAACTTTGGACAGTGACTATTTTTCTGCAATAAAAATCTATTTTGAGGCCTTTTTTTCTATATAGTCAATCGCGTCCTTCACCACCCTGATCTTCTCTGCGTCCTCATCGGGGATCTCGATGCCGAACTCCTCTTCAAAGGCCATCACCATCTCAACGGTGTCGAGCGAATCCGCACCAAGGTCGTCTACAAACGAAGCCTGTTCCGTCACCTCATCCTCCGATACGCCGAGCTGATCGACAATAATCTTTTTCACCTTGTTCTCAACAGACATCTCTTACCTCCTGATAAAATTTAGTGAGACTCCGGTTCTTATAACATCTCGCCCACTCCTTGTCAAAACCAAAAACTCCCTCACATGTACATGCCGCCGTTCACGCTCAGAACCTGTCCCGTAATATAATTCGAGGAGTCGGAGACAAGGAAGAGGACACTCTCCGCTATATCGTCCGGGGTACCCAGCCTCCCCATGGGTATCTGTCCGGCCAGCTCTTCCCTCACCTTTTCAGACAGGGCCTGGGTCATTGCCGTCTCGATAAAGCCGGGGGCAATGGCGTTGCAGGTAACATTCCTCGTAGCCAGCTCCCTCGCCACCGTCTTGGTAAACCCGATAACCCCCGCCTTGCTTGCCGCATAGTTGGCCTGCCCCGCATTCCCCATCTCTCCGACGATTGAGGCGATGTTGACAATCCTCCCGTACCGCTGCTTGCTCATATGCCTGATTACCGCCTTTGTGCAGTTGAAGACCCCCTTGAGGTTAACGCTTAAAACCGCATCCCACTCCTCCTCCTTCATCCTCAAAAGGAGGGCGTCGCGGGTTATCCCGGCATTATTGATAAGAATATGTACTCCCCCCATCTCTTTAATCGACGCTTCCATCATCCCCTCTGCCTCGCCCATGTCTGCTACATTTGCCTTCAGTGGAAGGGTCCTCCTCCCTGAGGCTGAAGCTATACGGGAAGCGGCCTCTTCAGCCATCTCCCGATTCACATCGGCAATTACAATATCCGCCCCACTTGACGCCAGCTTCTGTGAAATAGCCAGCCCTATCCCCTGACCCGCCCCGGTCACTATGGCGACCTTGTCTTTGAGCATCATATCTCCTCCACTGTTTCTTTAAATAAAGGGGAAAGTACCTTTCCTGTTTCTCAGTTTTCAACTTTCAATTATCAATTTACATTTGAAAATGATAAACTCTAGATACCCTCTTCCTCCATTAATCCCTTAAGAAAATCGATATCCTCGGGCCTGTCGACACCAAGGGTTTTCACCCCCCGCTCTATCCTCTTTGCCAGACCGGTCAGGACCTTTCCAGGACCTACCTCTACGATAACCTCCACCCCTTCTGCAACCATCCTCCTGATAGAATCGACCCACCGCACCGGGCTGTAGAGCTGCCTTACGAGAAGTTCTCTTGCCTCTTCTCCCGAGGTGAGAGGCTCAGCCTCAACATTGGTGATGACAGGCGCTCCAGGCCGGCCGAACTCCACCGCCTCCATCGCCCGGGAGAGCCTCTCGGCTGCCCCTTTCATCAGTGGAGAGTGTGAAGGGACACTTACCGGCAGGGGTACCACCCTCTTCGCCCCTTTCTCCTTTGCGAGGAGAGATGCCCTCTCCACCGCCTCTCTGTTGCCGGAGATGACGATCTGCTCCGGGCTGTTGATGTTTGCCGGCACAGCGACCGAACCCTCCCCAGACGAGGCAGAACAGAGCTCCGTGACAAGATCAGAGGATAGTCCCAGTATCGCCGCCATGGCCCCCACACCGTCGGGGACAGCCTCCTGCATGAACCGACCCCGGAGGGCGACGAGTTTTACCGCATCCGTGAAGTCGAGAACCCCCGCGGCTACGAGGGCCGTATACTCACCCAGGCTGTGGCCTGCAACAAACCGCGGAGAGAGGGAGACCTCTTCTGCGAGAACCCGGTAGATCGCCGTACTGACCGTCAGAAGAGCGGGCTGGGTATTTCGGGTACGGTTCAGCTCCTCAACGGGTCCCTCAAGGCAGAGGCGGGTAATATCATAACCGAGGAGGTCATTTGCCTCCTCAAATGTCTCCCGTGCCGTGGTAAAAGTGTCAAAGAACCCCCTCCCCATACCGGGAAACTGAGAACCCTGGCCGGGGAAGATGAGGGCAAAATGCCCCTTCTGCTGTGAACTACTCGACATGTGGTGCTGCACCTCCAAGCTCTCCCCCCTAAAGCACTCCCCTTACTACCACCGGACAAGTGCCGACGCCCAGGTGAGTCCGCCGCCAAAGGCAACGAAGAGTATCAGGTCGCCCTCATGGATCCTGCCGTCCCTTACCGCCTCGTCAAGGGCCAGTGGTATCGACCCCGCCGATGTATTCCCGTAGAGTTCAAGATTTAAAAATACCTGCGCATCGGTAAGCCCCAGCCGCTCCTGTGTCGCCTTGATGATCCGCCGGTTTGCCTGGTGAGGAATGAGGAGGGCAATATCCTGTGGCGACACGTTGTGGTAGTTCAGGGCCTCCGTACACGCCTCCCTCATTGTCCGTACGGCCACCTTGAAGAGTTCATTCCCCTGCATCCTGAGATACGGATCTTCATCGGTTTCACCAACTGTCCCGTAGGTTGTAATAGCGGACGGCGTATAGAGCATCCTCCAGAGATTGCCTTCGGAGTGGCTGTGGGTCGAGAGTACCCCCCGATTTCCCTCCTCAGCCGACAGAACCACCGCACCGGCGCCGTCGCCAAAGAGGACACAGGTTTTCCGATCCTTCCAGTCGATAATCTTCGAAAAGAGGTCAACGCCGATAACGAGCGCCTTCTTTGAGGCGCCGGAGTTGACATACCGGTCGGCCACATCGAGTGCATAGAGGAAACCCGAGCAGGCCGCCGAAACATCAAAGGCCATTGCCCCCCGCTTTATACCGAGGTTGGATTGAACAAAACAGGCGGTCGAGGGAAAGTAACGGTCGGGGGTAACCGTGGCAACGATGATGAGATCGACCTTATCGGGTGAGGTTTTAGCCCTTTCCAGGGCAATTCCGGCTGCTTCCGTTGCCATCCCGGACGCCGTCTCCTCTACCGCTATCCTCCGCTCCTTGATCCCCGTCCTGGTAGTAATCCACTCGTCCGAGGTGTCAACCATCCCCTCAAGGTCAGTATTGGTCAGCACCTTCGCAGGGACACTCGAACCTGTTCCGACGATCCGTGCTTTCATCGTGCACCCGACTGCTTGCCTGTCGTCAGCGAACCGACCTCACCGTCCCCGGAGAGAACCGCATCCTCTCTTAACTTCTCTATCATATGCCTGTTCACATGACGAGTTGCGTAGTCATTGGCCCTTACAATGGCATTCTTAATCGCCTTCGCAGTGGAGCCCCCATGACTGATGATACAGGTGCCGTTGATTCCAAGCAGAGGGGCGCCGCCATACTCCGAGTAGTCTATCTTCCTCTTAAGGTCCTTGAAGACCCCCCTCGCGAGGAGATAGCCCATCTTTGCCGGGAGGCTCTTCTGTATCTCCCTCTTCAGCATGGCGATGATCGCGTCCGCCACACCCTCGGAGAGCTTCAACACAACATTACCGATAAAACCGTCACAGACAACAACATCCACATCACCGGTAAAGACATCCCTCCCCTCCACATATCCGAGGTAGTTGAGCCTGCTCGTTTTCAGGAGATCGTTGGTCTCCCTGGTCAGCTCGTTGCCCTTCCCCTCCTCCTCACCGTTCGAGAGGAGGCCGATCCTCGGACTGCTCTTCTTGAGGATGTCTCGTGCATAGACATCCCCCATCACGGCGAACTGATAGAGATGAACCGGCTTGCAGTCCACATTGCCGCCGGCATCAAGGAGGATTGTCCACTCTTTCACGGTCGGGAGACAGACGCTGATGGCCGGTCTCTCCACCCCATTCAGCCTCTTCAGTACAAAGATCGCCGCCGCCATCGCCGCACCTGAATTACCCGCACTGACGACAGCCCCCGCCTCTCCCCCTTTAACGAGGTCAAAACAGACCCGTACCGAAGAGTCCTTCTTCTTCCGCATAGCCTGAGCCGGGGACTCTTCCATGCCGATCACCTCGGATGCATGAACGACGTTGATCGGCAACCCGTCTGCGTCACACCGGGAGAGTTCAGACTCGACCCGCTCACGGTCACCGGTAAGGATAATGGGGATACCCGTATCCCTCGCCGCCCACACTGCACCCTCTACTATGGCTGCCGGCGCATAGTCACCCCCCATTGCATCAACGGCTATTTTCATATCTATTAGGCAGGCGGTGTAAAGAGCGAACAGGTGATGGTTATCAAGCTCACTCTATCATAAAGGGAAGAGCACATGCGCCTGCTCACACCGTTATATCTCTTCTATTTTTATGATTTCCCTTCCCCTGTAGGAACCACAGTTCGGGCATACATGGTGGGGTCGTTTAATCTCACTGCACTGGGGGCAGATTGATGCTCCAGGTCTCGAAAGGGCATCGTGACTCCGCCGCTTGTTCCTCCTCGACCTGGAGTGCTTCTTCATTGGATTTGCCATACATACTACTCCTTCTCAGCGATAGTCGTCCGTTACCGTTTGTTGTCGACCCTGACCCCCTTCAAGACCGCAAGACGGGGGTCTATCGTCGCCTTACTCCTGCAATCACATTGCCCCTCCTCGAGGGAAACACCACAGGTTGGGCATAATCCCCTGCAGTCCGGCGAGCAGAGCGGTTTTATCGGAACTGCAAGAAAGAGCTGCTCACACAGCATCTCATCCGTATCGATTACCCCTTCTTCACTGTAGCTCGCATCCAAGTCGCTCTTATGTAACTCACTCTCACCGGCAAACGAATGGCGACCCGTATGAATTACCGCCTCGATTGACGTGTGAATGGTGTAACAAAATTCTTCAAGGCACCTGGCGCACCCCAGGAGAATCTCTCCACTCACATCCCCCCTCATAAGGATATCACTCTCCGAACGACTGATATCCAGATGTGCCTTTACGGGTGAGGCGAGGGTCAGCTCAGAAGCGACGGACTCATCCCCCCCCTTCAGATTATCTTCCAGCAGGTCAAGGACAAGACCCTCTTCCGGGATATCTTCGATTCCGAGTTTCATCCCCTCATCCCTTCCACAAGAGCCGCTAAGTATACCTGAACAGGGGAAATTATGTCAATAGATTTGATGATTTGATTTGATGGCGTCGCAATAAGTCCGATCTACTGCGTCGCAGCATTTTTTCAGACTCTCGACATACCACATGTATGCCTTCGTACCTGAAAAATCACTGCTCCTTGTATATCGAAATTCTTACTTAGCCATCGTAAGACTTTTTAGGAGACCATCACATTTGAACGAAGTCACTACTTCCTCACAAAGGAGACCCTCTTGAAGAACCTCTTCCCCACTTTCAGGAGATACTCACCATCGGCAGGGAGCTCTTTGGTCGGGTCGGCCTCCTTTCTTCCGTCCACCGACACCCCTCCCTGCTGAATCAGCCTCCTCGCCTCCGAATTACTTTTCGCCAGCCCCGCCATGACCATGACCTTCGGGAGCCACATCGACTCACCCTCGCGCGGTATGGCGACAAGGTCAATCTCCTCCGGCACCTGTCCCTCCCTGAAGAGGGCGTTAAACTCCTCTGTAGCCCTCCGGGCCGCGTCTGCACCGTGGTATCTCGCAACCATCTCCCGTGCCAGTTCCGCCTTTGCCTCCCTCGGGTGTATCTCCCCTCTCTTAATCTGCTCTATCCTCTCAGGGGAGACGCCGCTCAGGAGATCGTAGTACCTGAACATGAGGTCGTCCCCTATCGACATGACCTTGCCGAACATCTCGCCCGGCGGTTCCGTAATGCCTATGTAGTTATCGAGAGATTTGCTCATCTTCTGGACACCGTCCGTCCCCTCAAGGAGGGGCATGGTCAACACCACCTGCGGCTCCTGTCCGAACTCCCTCTGGAGCTCCCGGCCGACGAGGAGGTTGAATTTCTGGTCCGTCCCTCCGAGCTCGATGTCGGCGTTGAGCACAACGGAGTCGTACCCCTGGATGATGGGGTACAAAAACTCGTGGATGGCAATGGGTCGCCCCCCCCCGTACCGTTTCTTGAAGTCATCCCGCTCGAGCATCCGTGCAACCGTATATTTGCCAGCGAGGCCGATAAGGTCGGAGGCGGAAAGCCTCCCCATCCATTCGCTGTTGAAGACGACCTCTGTCTTCTCCTCATCGAGGATCTTGAATATCTGTGTCCTGTAGGTCTCCGCATTCCTTTCTACCTCTTCCCGTGAAAGGGTCTTCCTGATCTCTGACTTCCCCGAGGGATCCCCAATGGTACCGGTAAAGTCACCGACGAGGAAGATGACCCTGTGGCCGAGCTCCTGAAAATGGCGCAACTTATGGATAAGGACGGTGTGTCCGATGTGGAGATCCGGTGCGGTAGGGTCAAAGCCTGCCTTCACTACGAGGGGCTTCCGGGTCTTGATGGCGCCCTTGAGCTTTACCTTAAGTCCCCCCTCCGGGATAATCTCCTCGACCCCCCTCGTGAGGAGGGATAGCTGGCTGTCAAGACTCTTCATACCGGCTTTTTGACCCTCTCGATGGCGACGGCTCTGCCGTTCTCCCTCTCAATGGTGATGACGACCCCCTGAAACTCCACATTGCCCCTGGCAACCTCGAACTTTTTCGGCATCCCCGTGAGAAACCGTTCCAGGGCAATCTCCTTCTCCATGCCGATAACGGAATCTACTGAACCGGTCATCCCCGCATCGGTGATGAAGGCGGTCCCTTGGGGGAGCACCCTCTCATCCGCCGTCTGGATGTGTGTGTGACTCCCGATGACGGCACTGACCTTCCCGTCGAGGAACCAGGCGAGGGCGCCCTTTTCAGAGGTCGTCTCCGCATGGATATCCACGATGAGGAGGGGGGACTTCCCCCTGAGGGCATTCACCACCCTCTCCCCCGTCCTGAAGGGGCAGTCGAGGTTCCCCATGAAGACCCGTCCACAGAGGTTGACCACCCCGATTGTGGCGCCAAACTCTGTTTCGAAGAGGCCGTGTCCCCTCCCGGGAACACCGTCGGGATAGTTTTCGGGTCTCAACAGGCGGGGAGTATGGTCCAGATACTCGACAACCTCCTTCTTGTCCCAGATATGATTCCCGGAGGTGAGGACATCGATATCCCGTTCGAGGAGCTCATCGGCGATGGGAGGGGTAATCCCGAACCCCCCCGCCGCATTCTCACCGTTTGCAATGACAAAGTCTATGTCATACCCTTCAACAACCTTCGGGAGGACCCTCTTGACGGCAGACCTTCCCGGACTACCGATAATATCCCCGATAAAGAGTACCTTAACGAGCTGAGTCATGATGAGCGGCAGTGGCACTACCGTGCATAGTCCACAGACCTGGTCTCCCTGATAACGACGACCCTTATCTGACCGGGATAGGTCAGCTCCTTCTCAATCTTCTTTGCAATATCCTTTGAAAGGAGGACGGCCCCATCGTCTGTGACCGACTTGTTCTCCACCATCACCCTGATCTCCCTCCCCGCCTGGATCGCATAGGTCTTTTCAACGCCCTGGAATCCTCTGGCCACCTTCTCAAGATCCTCAAGGCGTTGTACATACCTCTCGTACATCTCTTTCCGCACCCCCGGTCTCGCAGCGGAGAGGGCATCGGCAGCCTGAACGAGAACACCGAGTATCGACTCGGGGGAATCGTCGTGGTGACTCTTTATAGCAGTAACGATCCTGTTCGATTCACCATACTTTTTCGCCAGTTCAGCCCCTATATCGGCATGGGGGCCTTCGATCTCATGATCCACTGCCTTCCCCAAATCGTGAAGCAGCCCCGCCCTCCTCGCTACCTTTGTCGACATGCCGAGCTCGGCAGCCATGATGCCGCAGATAAAGGCAACCTCGAGAGAGTGGAGGTAGACGTTCTGAGAGTAGCTCGATCGGAACTTGAACCTCCCTATGAGCTTGACGATTTCAGGGTGGATCCGGTGAATCCCCGTGTCAAATACCGCCCTTTCACCCGCCTCACGTATCGTCTGCTCCACCTCTTTCTCCACCTTCGCCACTACCTCCTCTATCCTCGCCGGATGAATCCTCCCATCGGAAACGAGGCGCTCCATCGACTGCTTTGCTATCTCCCTCCTGACAGGGTTATGGGCCGAGAGGAGGACCGCCTCCGGTGTATCATCGATGAGTACCTCCACCCCGGTAGCGGCCTCGATAGCCCTGATGTTCCTCCCCTCCCTCCCTATAATCCTTCCCTTCATCTCGTCGTTCGGAAGGTGTACAACGGAGACGCTCTTTTCCGCCACATATTCACCGGCATACCGCTGTATGGCGAGGCTGATAATCTCCTTGGCCTTATTGTCCGCTGTCTCCTTTATCTCCTCTTCTACCCTCTTGACGGTTTTTGCCCCCTCCAGCCTCGCCTCATTCTCCATCAACTCTATGATGGAGCGCTTCGCCTCCTCGGCGGACATAGAAGAAATCCTCTCCAGTTTTGTCTTCTCCTGGTCAACAAGGGCAGTGAGTCTCTTTTCCATATCCTGCAGCCTTCTCTCCTGCTGAATGAGATTCCTGTCTCTCCTGGCAAGGTCACTCTCTCTCTTTCCCACCGCCTCTATCTTCTTGTCGAGGCTCTCTTCCTTATGCATGAGTCTTTTCTCGACACTCTGGAGCTCCTGACGTCTCTCCTTCGCCTCGTTGTCGAGTTCCAGCTTCCCCTGATAGAGCTTGTCCTTTGCCTGAAGTGATGCCTCTTTCTTTATATTCTCAGCCTCCTTCTTCGCCTCTGCAACAACCGACTCGGCAATCTTCTTCTCCGCCTCAATACTCCCCGCGGCAAGCCTCTTCCTCAGAAAGAAGCCGACACCAACACCGATAAAGACCGCAAGAATCGCAACAGCTGTAATAATCAATAGAACCGATATATTCATCCTTCACCCCCTATATATTTTTCAGTGTCATAAGATATTACGGAACTCCGAGACAGGGTCAACAAGCCACGTCGAGTATCCTGTCTTCCGTTACTATCTTATGAACACCTACGTCATGTGGTTCCGAGCCTATATAATCGACTACCTGGAAGTTGAATGCGAGGGCAACAATGCAACACTCCGCCCCCTTCAGAGTCATGTCGTAATACCCCTTTCCGTACCCCAACCGGTTACCCTTCACGTCGAAGGCGACACCAGGAACGACCATAAGGTGAAACAGCGACGGCCTCTCAAGAACCACCCCACCCTTCGGCTCCGCGATATCGTAGATTCCCGCCGCAAAGTCGTCCTCACTCTCCACCTTTATAAAGTCGAGCCCCCTCCTTCCATTCGCAACCTTCGGAAAAAAAACCTCCTTACCTTCCCTGAGAGCGGCTGACAGTA
>JBHHXU010000003.1:0-15916 GCA_046757185.1 Thermodesulfobacteriota bacterium | reverse complement strand
AAATTCTTATCTTTTTATACATCCAGGTTGCTGCCAGTCCCGCTGCCGCCAGCATAGAAAAGAGCACTCCCGCCGACGTGGGAGATGCGAATCGGGATACCAGCAATGACTCCTTCCATACAACAATGGTGCTCTCATCTGAGAGAACAAAAACAAAATAAATGGCAACGAATAACCAGGGGAGAGTAGCGGCGGTAGCAGCCACCACATAGTCCCAGCCGTACGCTCTCAATTTATTCTTATCAATATCAAATTCATAGCCAACTCGAACCATAATGAATCCAAGACCTACGGTTGTCAGAATCTTAATAACATGCGAATAACCTTCATAATAATTCGCCGGAATAAGTGACGGGAACACCTGGGAGGCAATCAAACCGACAAGGAGCAGTCCTGATAATAGTAGGATATTTTTCATGTTCTGTTTTTCACATGTGAGCGGTTAATTACGTAAGAAGATGCTTCAATGTCAAAAAAGCACTCGTTGCTGCCTGATATAGTGGTAGTTTATATGGCATGGGCAGTTACATAAAAAGATGACTCTGAATTGTACAGTTGAAGTAGTAGGCCGAAGTAATTTCTCTGATAGGGGGGTTACGGTCTCATCTATACTACAGAGTGGGCGGCCTGTCAAATGTTGATTCACACAGGTATTATGCACTTGTGGGCTCATCATCGACTTGTGGTGTGCTGGAAGAAGTTGTGAAATCATGTCGAGCAAGATGCTGAACCATAAACAGAACCGCTAATGGCTTCATTACCTCTTGAACCCACTCTTTGACACCTCACGATTTGGATGGTATATTCCTCAAATCATATCTCATTTTTTTCTAAGGAGGACAACCATGAAAAAGAGAGTCACCACATTCGCTATTTTTGCCATAGGGATCATGCTTACTGTTCTTGTCGCCGGTACGGCCCTTGCGGGGCGGAAGGACCAGGCATCTACTGTTGCGGCGGAGGTCAGCGCCTTTGCCAACCTCCTTGCCCAGCGCCCTCAGACGGCGATAGACCTCTCCAAGGTGAGCGGCGAGTACTGTTTCAAGGTAGAGATCGGCAAGGGGGGCCATATGACCCACTACGCCATTGATCCGACAAAGGCCAGAGAGGATGTCATAGACTTTGTGAACGCAAAACCTCTCATCGAGGCGGGCCTCGATGTGGAAAAGCTCCCGCGCCACTCCGGCAAGCTCGGCGCCATGGAGCCCAATAAGTGGTACTACCTCCCGAAGGGGGAGTTTGAGCCACACCACGGGATACGGTTTCCCTTTCCGGTGCTGATTAAAGCGGTTGATCTTCGGTAGTGTTCATCCGGGAATTGCCCTTTTGTCCGGTCATTTTTTGGCCGGGCTTTTTTATCGGGTTCACATATTCTCCACCTCATTTGTCTTTTTAGCTCATAGAACAAAAGTGCATATCCCTTCTCATCACTTGACGTGGAGGGGCAAAGGGCTTTATAACGGCAATGTTTCGTGGTAGATTGATCAATAATAATGTACTAACCACAGAGGACACTGATTTTCACGGATCGTTAAATGTGCGTATTGTGTATATCGTATTGCGCAGGACGCATTACACACGACGCAATACGTTTTTGCGTTTTCATTCTGCGAATCTCTGCTCTCTGTGGTTGGTTAACGCATAGTTTGGGTTGATTTGGGTTGATGAGGAAAAGGAACGGGACGGTATGAGCAATGGATAGACATTCCGGCTTATCGAGAATTTGTGTAGACCTGTGCGGCGGCAGGTGCTGTGACCCGTGGTGGGGCATCATCCTCTACTCAATGACGAAGAGGGGCGGTCTCTCCCGCTTGAATGACTTTAAGGGCGAGGTGGCAAGAGGGATTGCGAGCAGGGCCGAGAGGATTACATCACGGTATATAACAAATGAGAAGCCGCCCCGTCTCCTCTTCGGGATGCCTGAACGGTACAATGTCACCGTAGAAAGGGTGGAGGTGGTAAACGGTTCCCTCCGGATAGATTTGAGGGCGATGTTCGCCTTCAGGTGTCTCTTTCTCTCTCCAGACGGAGAGTGCCTTATTCACCCGTCACACCCGTCAAAGGCGGGGAACGATATCCGCCCCCCCCACTGCGCAAGGCTCGGCGCCCCCGATATCAGGGCCAATGAGGAGGGGTATTGCCGGATTATCGATAGGGCGGTCAGGTCGTCGATGGATGAGAACGAGATCGCCGCCGCGATAGAAGCAGAGAGGGTGGTGAGCCGGCGCCACTATGACGGGGGAGTCACGAGTGCAGGAGAGGCGGCGGACAGGGTCATCGGGCAGATACGGGAGTACTGTGCACAGCATGCGCTCCATCTCCTCCCCATCGAGGGGATAAGGAAACAGGGGCGTAATGAGCCGTGTTCCTGCGGGAGCGGGATAAAATACAAGAAATGTCACGGCAGGGTCTGATGGAGAGGGTCCGGGAAGACGCCCCCTCCCATAAAGGGCGGCGAAGAGGGGTGGGGGGATAAGAGGGGCGCAGGGGGGGGGAAATCTGTTGACTTGAGAGGGATAGATGTGTTAATGACAGACGGAGCTTGCCGGTAGGATGGAGGGTGGGAATAAAGGGTTCTTGAAAGGGATGGCGCTCCTTGCCTCCCTCGGCATCTCGATGGTTGTCTCCACCTTTATCGGGCTGGCCATCGGGATCTACCTCGACCGATACCTTTCGACGGCTCCGGTATTTACCATCGTTTTTCTCCTTCTAGGAATTGCGGCAGGTTTCAGGAATATCTATCTCCTCGTCAAGAGGTACGGTTTTTAATGGATACAGTATCAAAAGCAGGGTTCTTCGAGCCTGCCATTGTTAGGATGGGGGTCGTCAACGGGGTCGTTCTCACTGCCGGTCTTATCATGAGCACTCTGGTAGACATGACCCTCTTTCCAAGCTTTCTCGCGGGGTGGCTTCTGGCGCTGGTGAACCTCCTGGGACTCTGGTGGACGATAAAACGGGGTGTTCGGGGGGCGGTCAAAAGGGTAAAGCGTTTTGCCGTCATGCGGTACTACCTCAGGTTCGGGGTGACCATTGGGGTAATCGGCCTCCTCGTTATCAAGAACCTCGTCAACCCGTGGTGCCTTCTCCTCGGGTTTACCGTAACATCCGCGTCTACCATTATCTTTTTAATCCATAACGCAAGAAGGGGGGCGTTTAATGCATCATAGCATAATACTACCAACCTTTGGTCTCGATGCACACACGGCAATTATGCTCTACATTATTGTGGGCCTTGCCATCTTCTCATACGTCATGTCGAAGAGGATGGGGCTGTTGCCCGGAAGCATGCAGAGCATTCTTGAGGAGATACTCGGGGGGCTTGAAGGGCTTGTGGAGGAGACGATGGGGCCAAAGGGGAAGAAGTATGTCCCCTTTGTTGTTACAATCTTTATCTATATCCTGGTTGCGAACGCGCTCGGGATGATCCCGGGACTCCTCCCGCCAACGGCGAACCTCAATTCGACGGCAGGGCTCGCGATAATGGTCTTTGTTGCGACCCACATCATAGGCGTCAAGGAGCACGGGATAAAATACATAAAGCACTTTACCGGTCCCATCTGGTGGCTTACTCCCCTCATGCTCCCCCTTGAGATTATCGGCCACCTGGCCAGACCCCTCTCCCTCTCCCTCCGTCTCTTCGGCAACATGATGGGCCATGAGCGGATCGTGGGGGTCCTCCTCATCCTCATGCCTCTCGCCTATCCGATGCTGGCCTTCTCAACGGTCCTCGGCGTTCTCGTCATCTTTATTCAGGCCTTCGTCTTTACCCTCCTCGCCATGATGTATATCGGGGGGGCGCTGGAAGAGGCCCATTAGCGTTAACGCCGCGCCCTTTGTGGGAGGTTCCGGGAAGGAATTTTTTATGTGAAAAACATCTTGACAATTTCCGGGGATTGATTGTACTCTATGCTGAAATTCAACCAATAAACAGTAGAAAAGGAGGGTATTGTATGCGCACAATCGTAGTAGCAATGGCCACGGTAATCCTGTTCGGCCTGTCCGGCATGGCAATGGCCGGCAACGGAGCATCGATCTACAAGTCAAAGTGTGCGGCCTGTCACGGGCAGAAGGCGCAGGGGACGCCGGGGATGGCGCCGCAGCTCGCGGGGAGTGACTTTATCAAGGGTCCTGCCGGGCCGATAAAGGATACGATCATGAACGGTCGCGCGGGAGGGGCAAAGAAGTACAAACAGTTCCCGCTGGCAATGCCGAAGCTCGGGATATCCGGCGCCGACGCGGACGCCATCATCAAGTATCTCAAGAGTCTGTAGTAAGAATGCCTATTTAAGGTAGGCGCCTCTTGAAAGGCCCCCGACCTGGTTCGGGGGCCTTTTTTATGGAAGAACACCACCGTGAAGAGTGTTCCGGTTGTGTGAGTGATGAAGTGGGGGGAGACACATCAGTGGTTGAAAGTGTAACAAGTCTGTCGCAAAAAAATTCACAATTCTTAAATTGGTTGACAGGGCACTGCAAAAGGTATACAGTAAGTCAGCTTCTTAGCAGCAGTGAAGAGAACCGTAAAAAAAGAGGCATTAGCAGGGAAAAGGGACAGAGCATCTATGGAATTTTTTCTGTCTAAAAACCACTCAAAGGAGGTAGAGGGTATGAGAAGATTCGTTTCAGCGGCGCTCGTTTTCTTTCTGGTTTTTCTGGGGTGGCTCGCATCGCCTGACAAGAGCTATGCGGAGGGCAATCAGAACGCAGTCAATATCGGTGCGGCGACGGTTATTATTGGGAGCGTAGTCTATGTCGAATACGAAAGGGCCATCAACGAGAAGATTTCCCTCGCCGGACGTGTAGGCGCCCTCAGCTATGATGTTGATTATGACGAAGACGGAGGCACGACGAACGAGACAGGCGACGGTACGGGGGTAGTGGCCTCTGTACGTTTCTATCCCACTCATGACCTCCAAGGAAACAACTTCGAGGGCTTCTATCTCGGCGGGGGCGTAGGTGTCTGGTCTGTGGACTGGGAGTGGGAATGGACTCATTCCACTTTCGCGACAGAGACGGGCAGCGGCAGCTCCACGGCCCTTGACCTCAACTTTAATCTCGGGTGGAAGATCCCCCTCGGTTCAGACAGGGTATATATTGATCCTAATATTGCCCTGGGCAACCTTTTTATCAGTACCGAGAGCAAGTCGGGGGATTCAGACGAAGTTGGCCTTTACGCGGCCGCTGGACTGGCTGTGGGGATTACGTTTTAATAGTGTAGCGGCTTGAATGCGGTTTTGCCCCGCGCACCAGGCGCATGTTGAAGGGCCCCCGATTTGGTTCGGGGGCCCTTTTTTTATGGGAGGACGCCACCGTGAAGAGTGTTTCGGTTGTGAGAGCCGCACGGTATTATTGACAGGAGGATAAAAAAATATTAAAAATTAGCAGTCAATGGATAGCTATTTTTAGTAATACTGGCGAACACCTGCTCAGGCAGGGAACTCCCGCAGGGGCGGCGCCCGAGGGGATAAGACGGTTTTTTATTGGAAATGGATTCCTACGGATTGAGATGAGCAGGGAGAAAAGGAGATGAAAAAGGAGCGCTACAATGTGGCGGTGGCGGGTGCAACCGGCGCCGTCGGGAGAGAGATGCTGGAAATCCTCGATGAGAGGAAGTTCCCCGTTGGCGAGATAAAGCTCCTCGCCTCTGAGCGCTCTGCCGGGAGTTCCATGGAGTTCAGGGGGGTAGAGGAGAGGGTCCATCTCCTCTCCGAGGAGAGTTTTGAGGATATCGATATAGGCCTCTTTTCACCGGGCGCCTCGGTGAGCAAGGTCTATGCGCCGGTTGCCGCTGATGCGGGGTGTGTCGTCATCGACAACACCAGCTACTTCAGGATGGCGCCGGATATCCCCCTCGTCGTACCCGAGGTAAATCCTGAGGCTATTGGCGACTATAGAGAGCGCAATATCATAGCCAACCCCAACTGCTCCACCATTCAGCTCGTCGTTGCCCTCAAGCCTCTCCACGTCAGGGCGGGGATAAGGAGGGTCGTCGTCTCGACCTATCAGGCGGTATCGGGGGCGGGGAAAGAGGCGATGGATGAGCTCTCGGACCAGGTGAGGGCCCTCATCAACATGAAGGAGGTAGAGAAAAAGGTCTTCCCTGCACAGATCGCCTTCAACTGCCTCCCCCATATCGACGTCTTCCTCGATAACGGTTACACGAAGGAGGAGATGAAGATGGTAAACGAAACGAGGAAGATACTGGACGATGATTCGATAGGTGTGACGGCGACCGCCGTCAGGGTCCCCGTCTTTATCGGTCACGCTGAATCGGTGAATATTGAGACCGACGAGAAGCTCTCGGCCGAAGAGGTGCGGGAGATACTCTCCGCCGCCCCCGGCGTCACGGTGTTGGACGACCCGGATAAGGGGATTTACCCCCTTCCCGTCAACGCCTCGGGGGAGGATGATGTCTTTGTGGGGAGGATCAGGGAGGACGAGTCGATCCCCAACGGCATCAATATGTGGATCGTTGCGGACAACCTGAGAAAGGGGGCGGCCCTGAACGCGGTTCAGATTGCGGAGGTGCTCATAAGGGAGCATTTATAGGGGTTCAGGTGGGACAATGCCACGGAGATACGGCACGATTGGTGAGGGGGGAGTAACGCTGTTCGTTCTACAATGCGTAACATTAAACTGACCCTCGAGTATGAGGGGACCAACTACGCCGGCTGGCAGGTGCAACCGGATGGCGTTGAAACTGTTCAGGGGGTTCTCAGCAGAACCCTCACCGAATTCCTGGATGAAGATATAAAAGTGACGGGAGCTTCAAGAACCGATGCGGGTGTTCACGCTCTCAGCCAGGTCGCCGCTTTCACAAGTGTGACAAAAATACCACTCATCGGGATGCAGAGGGTGATAAACACCCTCCTCCCCCCCGATATCGTCATCACCGGTATCGAGGAGGTTGCCCTCGACTTTGACCCCCGGCGTAATGCGAGATCAAAGAGCTACCTTTACCGGATCCTCAACCGCCCCTCACCGTCGGCGCTTAACAGACGCTTTGCATGGCATGTCCACTCTCCACTGGATATTGAGCCTATGCTCAGGGGTGCTCAGCTCCTCATTGGGAGGATGGATTTTGCATCCTTCATGGCCCACGACTCGGATGCGGCACACTCGATTAGGGAGGTAACCTCTCTGGATGTCAGGAAAGCGGGGGACTTTGTCGAGATCGAGGTGAAGGGGACGGCATTTCTCCGGCACATGGTCAGGATCATGGTGGGGACACTGGTTGCGATCGGAAAGGGAAGACTCTCCCCCGACGATCTTTCGTCGATCATTGCAGCCAGGGACAGAACAGCGGCTCCCATGACGGCGCCGCCTCACGGCCTATTCTTGAAGGAGGTTGTCTGCTGAGCGCCGTTTCACGCCTCTCTCGACCCCACTCATCTCCACCCCTAACTGTTTGCAAGGATATCCTATTTTTTATAAGCCCCCTGTTTACAGGACTTGACAACTAAAAGCTTTGTGTGTATCCTAGGGACATCTTAAAAAACACTCACTAAAGAAGGGAGGGGTTGGTAATGAAAAAGGCAGTAGTGATGGTTGCCGTTGTCCTTGCTTTCGCGTTTGCCGGCACAGCAATGGCGTCTGATGGTGCGTCGGTATATGCATCGAAGTGCAAGATGTGCCACGGCGATGGTGGTAAGGGCACACCGATGGCGCCGAAATTGGCCGGCAACGACTTTATAAAGGGCGATGCGGAAGCCATAAAGAGTACTATTTCTAATGGTCGCTCTGGAGCTGCCAAGAAGTATTCGAATTTCCCCATGGCAATGCCGAAGTTCAAGATGTCCGGCGGAGACCTTGACGCACTTGTAAGTTATCTTAAGAGTCTGTAATCTATAAAGAAAAGGGGAGGTGGGGGATACGGAAACAGTTCCTGCCTTCCCTTCAGCTTTGTCTCCTACCGTATCGGCAGTAGAACCCGCCAGGAAACTACTCACCTCTTTTGGCAGGCCTTTCCCTCCCATGCAACCTCTCTTTGGTTCCATAGAGAGGTTGAGCCAGGATTCAACTTTCTGTTTTAAAAAGACTTTGATTTTGATAGTAACCTGTGCTATTTTCGTGCAGGGTTCGAGCTTTATCCAAAGCTCTCCGCCAAAAGTTCTGCTGACGCGCAACTGTATCACACTTTTTTTTCATTGAAAAATCCGTGCGCCCATAGCTCAGTTGGATAGAGTGTCTGGCTACGAACCAGAAGGTCGGGGGTTCGAATCCCTCTGGGCGCACCAGATATATAAACCCTAAAAATGCATTAACCACAGAGGACACCTGTCTGCGCCTGCCTGTCCCGCATGGACGGCAGATAGGTGCATCGTGCAGGTAGGTCTGTGCTCTGTGGTTGTTTAACGCGTAATGACTTGGGATAGAGCTCATTACCTCGCAAAGGTAGCCAAACATCTCAAAAACATTGCCATAACTTAATGGAGGGACCTATGGAGAAGAGGAGATTGGGGATAAGAGTCGTAATGAGAAGCCTTCTTGTTGTCATGCTCATTTCCGTTGTGGTGACGGCCTGCGGGTCACGGAAGGAGTTGGAGAAGGATGTTGAAAAGAGGGAGATGTCTCTTGCATGGGTGTTGCGGCACAAAAAACCGGGTATGGAAAAGGTTGTTTACGAGGACAAATGGTTTACTTACGATGTGACCCTTGAGTATGTCAGAAGCGGCTTTACAAATACCATGATTACGTCGTGTCCCGTTGCCCAGGCACGCTTTATGGTTACCGACAGGGAGAGCGGGAAAGTCGTGAGGAATGAGACGGTAACACAGGAAACGTGTAATTCATGCCATCCGCGCCTATAGGACAGGCATAATGGCGCCCTTTTCTTGAAAAGGGGTAAGATGCAAGAAGCGTCTTTTGATTACAGCTTGTCTTGCAGGAAGGCTCCCAGTACCTTATCGATCTTATTAATGTGATTCGTCCACCACTCAACCAGCATGTTCTCGACCTGTATGGCGAGAAACGAGCTTGGCCCCTCCCTTGTGAATCGCTCTTTAAAAAGGGAGAACTCCCTTGTGAACTCCTCGTGCTGACGCATGTGATGCTGTAAGTCTGGATAATCAAAACGAGTCATCAATCCCTCTTCTGTTGCAAAGTGTGATACGACGTACTCATCCAGAAAGTCCATTACTTTATCTATCGCGTCTATTTCGCTGCTCTCGACAATGATATCGAGCATTGTGTTAATTCTTGAAAAGAGCTCCTTATGCTGGTCATCTATCTCCCTAATTCCTGTAGACAGGGCCCTCGTCCATTGCAGTGACATCTCCCCCTCCTTATTGCCGTGGCTTTAAACCGTATTCCTGTTCTGCCGTGGTCCTTAACGTACCGTTGAGCCGTTGACATCCAGTATACACTATTTTGAAATACCTTGCCAACCTTGACAAGCAACGGTATTTATCGTACCGTACTGTTATATAACATGATTGTTACAACTACTGTGTCCTCGGAGAGGAGTGGAGAATGGAGTTGAGTGCCACAGGTGTGGAAAGGAATGAACGGCTTCAGCCGGGGGAATGGAGCGAAAGGGATGACCGCTTTATGGCTGTGGCCATAGGGGAGGCCCGGAAGGCGCTGGAGAAGAGGGAGGTTCCGGTAGGGACCGTCGTGGTCTACGATGATGAGATTATCGGGAGGGGCCACAATATGCGTGAGGGGACGGGTGATCCGACATCCCATGCTGAGATGGTGGCCTTGCGGGATGCGGCGATACGCCGGAAGGGGTGGCGTCTGGAGGGGGCGACCCTTTACGTGACGCTGGAGCCGTGCATCATGTGTATGGGGGCCATACTCCAGGCGCGGCTCTCAACCCTGGTCTTCGGCTGTTACGACCCCAAGGGGGGGGCGTGCGGCTCACTCTACGACCTCTCCAGTGATGACAGACTGAACCACGCTGTCACGGTTACGAGCGGCGTCCGTGCAGATGAGGCGGGAGAACTCCTCGCCAATTTTTTTGCCGGATTGAGGAAGAAGGGCAGTGAAGGCGGTAGTCAGCGTATCAACGGTGAGGGGAATGGCCTGAGATGAAGGGTCTAACACTACAGGAGGAGCTATGAAGGGCCTTGTCACGAGCGGCGGGATGGGGACGAGGCTTCGGCCGATAACCCATACGAGCAACAAGCACCTCATACCCATCGCCAATAAGCCGATGATATTCTACGCCATCGAGGCCCTGGTGGATGCCGGAGTTGAGGATATCGGTGTCATCATAAATCCCGAAACGGGCGCTGAGATGAAGAGCGCCCTCGGAGACGGCGGGCAGTGGGGGGTGAAGTTTACCTATATCGTGCAGGAGAAGCCCCTCGGTCTCGCCCATGTGGTGAAGATTTCCGAGGAGTTTATCGGAAAGGAGCCTTTCGTCTTCTACCTGGGAGACAATGTGGTGGTCGGGGGGATACGGAGTTTTGTCGATGAATTTAAGGAGAAGGGGCCGAATTGCCAGCTTGTCCTCTCGAAGACCATCCATCCGGAGAGGTTCGGTGTCGCCGAGATCGAGGGGGGGCGGGTGGTGAGAATCGAGGAGAAGCCAAAGAAGCCACGGTCACACTACGCCGTCACCGGCATATACCTCTACGACCGGCATATCTTTGAAGCGGTGAACAGGATAGAGCCGAGCGGGAGGGGTGAGCTGGAGATATCCGACGCCCATCAGTACCTCCTCGATAACGGGTACGAGGTAAGCTGTTCGGAGATAACCGGGTGGTGGAAGGATACGGGCCAGCCCGAGGATCTCCTGGAGGCGAACCGCCTCGCACTCGACATGATGCTGGAGACGAGTGAGCCGGAGATACGGGGCGAAGTGGATGACGACTCGGACATTGCCGGGAAGGTTGTTATCGAGGAGGGGGCGAAGATCATACGGAGCCAGATAAGGGGGCCGGCCGTAATAGGGAGGGATACGGTGATCGAGGACAGCTACATAGGCCCCTTTACCTCCGTCTACTACGGTTGCCAAGTCAGGAGAAGTGAGGTAGAATATTCCATCATACTTGAAGACTGTATCATCCTCGATGCCGATATACGGATCGAGAGGAGCCTCCTGGGGAGGGAGGTCGAGATAGTGAAGGGCGATTCGAAGCCGAGAACCCTGAAGTTTATTGTAGGGGACCAGAGTAGGATAGAGCTGACCTGAGACGATGATAGAGGGGGTAAGAACAAAGGAGTTGAAGCTCATCCCCGATGAGCGCGGTTTCCTGATGGAGATGCTGAGGTGCGACGACGATCTCTATGAGGGATTCGGCCAGGTCTATATGACGGGGTGCACGAGGGGTGTCGCAAAGGCGTGGCACTACCACAGGGAGCAGACGGACCACTTCGTCTGCGTTTTCGGCAAGGCACTGGTCGTCCTCTACGATATGCGCGAAGGTTCTCCCACCTTCGGGGCGGTCCAGGAGTTCCTCCTCGATGCACCGCCGCTCTGCGGTGCCGGTACGGGGGGCCACGACAGACAGCTCCTCCTCAAGATACCGTCAATGGTCGCCCACGGCTTTGCCGCCTTTGAGTGTGATGAGGCGAGGATAATGAATGTCCCCACACTCCCCTACCGTTACGATGACCCCGATGAGTTCAGGTTCCCGTGGAACAGTGAGAAGATACCGTACAGCTGGCCGTCGTATATAACAAGGGGAGGTTAGTATGAGGATTCTCGTTACCGGTGGCGCCGGGTTTATCGGGAGCCATTTCATCCGTTACATCCTCCGGAAATATCCCGATTATGAGGTCATCAATCTCGACAAGCTTACCTATGCAGGCAACCTTGAGAACCTCAGCGATATAGAAGGGGACAAGAGGTACCGGTTTGTCAGGGGCGACATAGGTGACGCCGCCCTCGTTGACGGCGTTGCCGGTGAGGTGGAGTGTATCGTCAACTTCGCCGCCGAGACCCATGTCGACCGGTCGATAGACGACCCGGCCGCCTTCATCAGGACCGATGTGCAGGGCACCCATGTTCTTCTCGAGGCGGCCCGGAAGTACAATCACAGGCGGTATCTTCAGATATCCACCGATGAGGTCTACGGGAGCGTTGAGGAGGGCTCCTTCCGTGAAGATAACCCCCTCCGCCCCAACAGCCCCTATGCCGCGTCGAAGGCGGGCGCCGACCTCCTCGTCCTCTCCTATGTCACGACCTACGGTTTCCCCGCCCTCATAACAAGAAGCTCAAACAACTTCGGCCCCAACCAGTACCCTGAGAAGTTTATCCCCCTCTTTACCATCAACGCCCTCCGTGACAGGGAGCTCCCCCTCTACGGTGACGGACTGAATGTCCGTGACTGGATCTACGTGGAGGACAACTGTGCCGGTATAGACGCCGTCCTTCATAGGGGGGAGGCAGGGGAGGTCTACAATATCGGCGGGGGGAACGAGAAGACGAATATCGAGATCGTTGGTATGATACTTGAGGCGACAAAGAAGCCGAGGGAGCTCATCCGCTTTGTGAAGGACAGACCGGGCCACGACAGACGGTACTCCCTCGACTGCGAGAAGGCAAAGGGGCTCGGCTTTACTCCCCGTCACGACTTTGAAGAGGCGGTGAAACAGACGGTAGAGTGGTACATGGAAAACCGCGGGTGGTGGGAACGGATCCTGTCGGGTGAGTTCACCTCCTACTACGAACGGCTCTACGGCGAGAGGTTGAAGGGGGAATGAGGGTCTTTATCACCGGTTCCCGGGGGCAGCTCGGCACGGAAGTTGAGAGGGCCTTTGGCGGGGACGACCTCTTTCTCGCCGCTCACGGCGAGCACGATATTACCGACCAGAAGATCGTCGGGACAATAAAGGACTTCAACCCGGATATCGTCGTCCATACTGCAGCAATGACGGATGTGGACGGGTGCGAGGTGGCGCCGGATAGGGCCTTCGCCGTCAACGGTTTCGGGACAAGGAATGTGGCGGTGGGGGCCGAGAAGGCGGGCGCAAAGCTTGTCTACCTCTCCACCGATTACGTCTTCGACGGCAAGAGCGAAGAGCCGTATGACGAATTCTCGCCGACCTGTCCGATCAATGCCTACGGGAGGTCAAAGAGGGCGGGAGAGGAGTTTGTCAGGCACCTGACGAGTCGTTTTTTTATCGTGAGGACCTCATGGCTCTACGGCAGGGTGGGGAGAAACTTCGTCAAGACCATACTGAAAGCCGGAGCGGAGAGGGATGAACTGCGGGTGGTCGATGACCAGCGCGGCAATCCTACCTGTGCACGAGACCTTGCCGATGTGATTTCAAAGATGGTCGGGACAGAGGCGTACGGTCTCTACCACGTCACCGGCGGCGGGGTGTGCACGTGGTATGAATTCGCGCGCGAGATTATCCGCCTAGCGTCAATGGAGACGAGGATAGTTCCCATCTCCTCTGCCGAGCTGAAGAGGGCCGCCCCACGGCCGGCCAACTCATCCCTTACAGGACTCGCCCTTCAACAACTTGGCAACGAAACGCCCCCTCACTGGAAGGAGGCCCTAAAGGAGTTTATGGCCTGCCGGGAGATATAGGTTGTGCCCCAGCCGGTCGTTTCCGTCGTCATTGCTAACCGGAACGGTCTCCGATTCCTCAAGGGGTGCCTTACGACCCTCACCGCACAGCATTACTGCAACTTTGAGATAATCGTCGTTGATAACGGATCGATGGACGGCTCGGTACGCTTCATCCGTGAAACCTACCCCGAGGTGTCGGTCATCGAGAACGGCGATAACAGGGGCTTTGCCGCCGCGAACAACCAGGGGATAGCGGTCGCTCGTGGACGGTATGTGGCGCTTCTGAACAATGACACGGAGGTGGACCGGGAGTGGCTCCACCGCCTCGTTGCCTCCGCCGAAACGTCACCTCCCGATGTCGGCATGTGGGCCTGCAAGATACTCTCTCTGGAGGACCGTGAAACAATCGATTCAGTCGGCGGTCTCCTTATCTCCCGTTGCGGTATCGCAAAGGGGAGGGGACGGGGTGAGCGTGACGGGGGGCAGTACGACGGTGACCGTGATGTCTTCATACCGAGCGCCTGTGCCGCCATGTACCTGAGGGAGGTGATCGATGCCGTTGGCGGGTTTGATGAGGAGTTCTTCGCCTACTGTGAGGATACCGACCTTGGTATGCGGGCGAGGTTGAAGGGGTGGAAGGCACGCTCCGTACCTGAGGCGGTTGTCTATCATCACTATTCCGGTACTGCCGGGAGCTACTCCCCGACGAAGGCCTACCTGGTAGAGAGGAATCATATCTGGGTGGTAGTTAAAAACTTTCCTCTCCCGATGGTGATACCCTTCCCCCTCTTTACCGTGTGGCGATACCTTCTCCAGAGTTATGGGGTTCTTGCACGAAGAGGAGCCGGAGGGAGGTATGTGGGGGAGCACTCCGGTGCGAGCCTCACGCTCGTTCTCGGGAAGGCGTGGCTCGGTGTAGCAAAGGGGTTGCCTGGGATGGTGAAAAAGAGGAGAGGAATACAGAGAAGCCGTAGCGTCTCCGATAGAGAGGTAACGTGCTGGTTGAGAAGGCACCATATCAAGATAAGAGACCTCGTCTTCAAAGAGTAGGGTAGTATTCCGCAATGGGCTTTGTCATTACAAAGATTATCCTGGCTCTTATCCTTCCTCCCGCCAGCTTGCTGATCATTATGGTGGCGGGGCTTCTTATCATGGTGAGGAGCCGCCTCATCGGTCATTTTCTCCTCTTTACAGGTCTCGTACTACTCTATCTCCTCAGTATAGAACCGATGTCAAACATCCTTTTGCGACCCCTGGAGGGGTATGCTCCTCCCTTTGCGGGCAGCTATAGAGGAAGCGCTGCCATTGTTGTCCTTGCGGGAGGGGCCAAGGAGATTCCGTGGACGGGGCTGGCAACCCAGCCGTCGGCCCGTTCACTTGAGCGGTTGGTATACGGAGTTCAGCTCCAGAGAGATTCAGGAACAGTCCCCCTTGTTATTACGGGGGGAAGCGGGGACCCCTCAAAGCAGGGAATCTCAGAAGCAGAGGCCATGGCCGGCGTGGCACATTCTCTCGGTGTCTCAAAGCGACGGTTTCTGGTGGAAGGGGCGTCTAGAAACACCCTTGAGAATGCCAGGTATGTACGGGAGATGATCGGTGGGGGGAGGCGCGTTATCCTTGTCACCTCCGCCTCTCATATGAAGAGGGCCTCAGCATTGTTCAGAAGAGCAGGGTTTGATGTTATCCCCGCCCCGTGCGGCTACCTGAGTGAAGAGAAGCCCCTCGTTATCAAATCGTTTATACCTTCAGCCTCCTCTCACGCCGGTTCATCCACCGCCCTCTATGAGTATGCAGCCCTTGTCTGGTACCGAATCAGGGGGGAGATATAAGAGAATAAAACACTTGACAGGGGGAACCCCTTACTGTTAATGTTCATATTATGAACATTAAGGCGGAAAATGACCGTCTATCAAAGGAGCAGACCGATGATTACCGCTCATTCCTGCTCCTTGACGAGATATCCCGGGACAATAAGGTCACCCAGCGGGCCCTGAGCAAGCGGCTCGGGCTTGCCCTCGGTCTCGTGAACTCCTACATCAGAAACCTCACCGCAAAGGGGTATATCACCGTTGCCAATATCCCGCCAAAACGGTACGCCTACTACCTCACCCCCACCGGTCTCCTTGAGAAGACGAGGCTCGCTTACCACCATCTCCAGAACTTCACTCACCTCTACAGGGTCGCCCGCCAGGATTTCCAGCGCCTCTTTCGCGATCTCTACGGCCAGGGGGTGAGGAGTGTTGTTTTCTGCGGGGTAGATGAGGTGACGGAGATCGCCTACCTCTCTCTTCAGGAGGTTGATATACGCCTCGCTGCCGTCGTTGATGTGTCGGGAAAGGGGAAACCTTTCTTTCACCATCAGGTGTGGCCTCTTAGCAGGATAGGGGAGGTTGAGTTTGATGTCGTGGTGATTACCTCCTTTGCCAATGGCGACCTCCTCAACGGGGCGT
>JBHHXU010000002.1:0-16316 GCA_046757185.1 Thermodesulfobacteriota bacterium | reverse complement strand
GCTCCATCATCGCCTCCATAGCGATAGGGGCCACGGCGGTTGCCGGGAGCAAGGTGGCCTCCCTCGGTTCGACGGGGGTCCTGATGGCCCTCCCTATCATGCTGACCACGGTCGGTCTCATCGCCTCGGTGATAGGGATCTTCTCTATGAAGATACTGGAGAGGAGGGACCCGGCGGCGGCGCTCAGGTATGCGACATTCATCGCAGCGGGCCTCTTCCTCATATTCGCCTATTTTGTCATTGCCAATATCGATGTGAAGACGGGCATCTACTGGGCGGTCTTCTGCGGGACCATAGCGGGTATCGCCATAGGCCTGATTACCGAACACTACACCGCGGCAAAGCCTATCGAGAAGATAGCGGAGGCGAGCCAGACGGGGAGCGCGACGAATATCATCTCCGGTCTGGCGGTGGGGCTTGAGAGTACCGTCCTGCCTGTCCTCGCCATCTGTGTCGCCATCTATGTAGCAAACATGGTGGCGGGGCTCTACGGGATAGGGATAGCGGCCATCGGCATGCTCGCCACCGTGGGGATGATCATGAGTGTCGACGCCTACGGCCCCATCGCGGACAATGCCGGTGGAATCTCCGAGATGAGCGGCCTGGGAAAGGATGTAAGGAAGATAACCGACAGCCTCGATGCCCTGGGGAATACCACCGCCGCCATCGGGAAGGGTTTCGCCATCGGTTCCGCCGCCCTGACGGCCCTCGCCCTCTTTTCCGCCTATAACCAGGCGGTGAGCAGCAAGCTCGGCAAGCCACTTATGATTATTATTACAGAGCCCCTCGTCGTTATCGGTCTCCTCATAGGCGGTATACTCCCCTTCCTGATCGGGGCGCTGACGATGACCTCGGTGGGGAAGGCGGCCTTCAAGATGGTGCAGGAGATAAGGAGGCAGTTCAGGGAGATACCGGGTCTCCTCGACGGGAAGGAGGGGGTCAAGCCCGATGTGGCGCGGTGCATCGATATCTCTACAAGCGCCGCCCTGAGAGAGATGATTATCCCCGGCCTCGTTGCGGTTCTTGCGCCGGTTGTTATCGGCTTTGCACTCGGTCCGGCGGCTCTCGGCGGAATGCTTGGAGGGGCGACGGTGGCGGGTGTCCTCCTGGCCCTCTTCATGGCGAACGCCGGTGGGGCGTGGGACAACGCGAAGAAGCATATAGAGCAGGGCCACTTCGGCGGGAAGGGCTCCGACAGCCACAAGGCGGCGGTGGTCGGCGATACGGTGGGGGACCCCTTCAAGGACACCTCCGGACCGTCTATGAATATACTCATAAAGCTCATGTCGGTAGTCTCCCTGGTAATTGCGCCGCTCATCGTCTGATAGGTTGTTGCTTAACGTTATAGTAAGAGGCTGGTTGTCAGGACCAGCCTCTTTTTTGTCGGGAAAAGAGAAGCATAGCACTACTGGAAGAGTGAGGAGAGCCTATGGGTTTCAGGTGCGGCATCATCGGACTTCCTAATGTCGGTAAATCGACCATCTTCAACGCGATGACCGCTGCCGGCGCGCAGGCGTCGAACTGCCCCTTCTGCACGATTGACCCGAATGTAGGCGTTGTGCCCCTCAGGGACAAACGGCTCTATAAGATCGCGGAGCTGGTACAGCCGGAGCGGGTGGTGCCGACGACGGTCGAGTTCGTCGATATAGCCGGCCTTGTACGAGGTGCAAGCAAGGGGGAGGGGCTGGGGAATCAGTTCCTCGGCCATATCCGCACTGTCGATGCCCTGGCCCACATCGTCAGGTGCTTCGATGACCCGGACATTGTCCATGTGGATGGGGAGGTCGATCCGGCAAGGGATATCGAGACGATCAACACCGAGCTGATCCTCTCCGATCTGGAGTCGGTGGGGAGGAGGGTGGAGAAGTTTACCAAACTGGCAAAGACAGGCGATAAATCGGCTGCCGGAGCCCTTGAGCTCTACGGAAAGGTGAGTAAGGAGCTTGGTGCGGGGAGGCCGGTACGCCTCCTCGGCAGGGAGGTTGTCGAGGAGAGCTTACTGAAAGAGCTGCACCTCCTGACGTCCAAGCCGGTCCTCTACGTTGTCAACCTGGATGAGGCGGATGTCGATGGCAACGCTCCCTCTATCGGGGTAGTGCGGAAGATTGCTGAAAACGAGGGGGGTGATGTGGTTGTTATATGCGGAAAGATCGAGTCGGAGATCGCCGAACTCCCTGAGGAGGAGAGGGAGAGGTTCCTGAGTGATATCGGCATAGCTGAATCCGGCCTCGATCGCATGGCAAGGGCAGGTTACGGCCTCCTCGGTCTTATTACCTTCTTTACCGCGGGGAAGCGGGAGGTCAGGGCCTGGACGGTGCCCGGGGGGACACGGGCCCTTGAGGCGGCCGGGGTTATACATTCCGACTTTTCCCGCGGTTTTATCAGGGCGGAGGTGATAGCCTATAAGGATTTTGTTACGTTTGGTTCAGAAAATGCGTGTAAAGAGAAGGGGCGAATGCGTCTTGAGGGGAAGGAGTATGTTGTCAGCGATGGGGATGTTATACACTTTCGGTTTAATGTTTGAGGGAGTTTTCCGGCATAGGCCGGCAGCTTTCGGTTTCCATTCCCTCAGCCCCAGGAGCCGGTAGGATATAAAACATTCCCCCTTGCTTTTCAGGGGGGTATATAGTATAAGAATATCCTAATTAATCCTTGCTCGCCGCAACCCTTTGCGGGGGGCTCCCCTTGTAAAGGGAGAACCATAAGGAGGAGAGAAATGTCAAGACAGTATGAGCTGATCTTTATTGTGAAACCTGATGCCGGAGAGGAGATCACTACGGCGACTACTCAGAAGGTAAGGGGAGTAGTAGAGGCATCGAAGGGCGAGATCATCACCGTTGAAGAGTGGGGAAAACGAAAGCTGGCCTACCCGATACAGAAGTGTACCGAGGGACACTACATCTACCTGAGATTTACAGCCCCCCCTGCTGCGATCAATGAGACGGAAAGATTACTGAGGTTGAATGAGCAGGTGATACGATACCTAACTGTGAAAGTTGATCCCAGTAAGGTGGCTCCTCTTCAGCCGGAGACAGGTGAGGAGACATCTGATGAACCCTTAGCAGAGGAAGGAGGTTCGAATGAATAGCAGCGAGCCCGGACGCCAGAGGGAACAGAGAGAACGGAGGGGTGGTTTTAAAAAGGGTTTTATGAGGCGGAAGTTCTGCCGTTTTTGTAAGGACTCGAAACTCACCATTGACTATAAGGATGGAAAGGCACTGAGGCCCTACATAACCGAGAGGGGAAAGATGCTCTCGAGGAGGATTACGGGGAATTGTGCGCGGCACCAGCGTGAAATGACCCTCGCAATCAAACGGGCGCGAAATCTCGCACTCCTTCCTTTCATTGCGACATCTATCTGAGCCGGGAGGTACACTACTATGAGGGTTATACTGAAGAATGATATCCCCTCCCTCGGGAATTTCGGGGACACCGTGAATGTGGCAAACGGCTATGCAACCAATTATCTTATCCCGAAGGGGCTGGTCGTGGAGGCGTCGAAGGGGAACCTGAAGGCCCTTGAGCAGCAGAAGGAGGCGTGGTTGCGTAAGGCTGAGGTTGAAAAGATTGAGGCGGGTACATTGAAGGAGAGGATCGAGGCACTCACACTCAGCTTTACGAGAAAGGCGGGAGAGGAGGAAAAGCTCTTCGGCTCCGTAACGTCGATGGATATAGCGGACGCTCTGCAGGAGCAGGGTTTTACGATAGACCGTAAAAAGATATCCCTCGATGAGCCGATAAAGAGCCTCGGCGAGTTCACGGTACACATCAGGTTGCATCGTGATGTGATAGCAGATCTCAAAGTTTCCGTCATTCATCAGGAGTAGGTGATGTCAGGGGAGCGACGCCGTTTCCCCATTCCCCGGCGATTGTTGTGTAACGGAGAGAATATGTATTATGGCTGTACAAGCCGCCACCGATTTTGCCCTCCAGAGAGTCCCCCCACAAAGCGTTGAAGCGGAACGTTCCGTTATCGGCGGCGTCCTAATCGATAATGATTCAATAGCCAAGATTCTTGAGATCCTCTCCGCTGACGGGAGCGACTTCTACCGTGAGGCCCATCGGAAGCTCTTCCGTCTCATGGTGAGCCTCTTTGACAATCATACCCCCATCGACATTGTAACCGTTACCGACGCCCTCAAGACATCGGATGCCCTCGAATCTGTCGGCGGCCTCTCCTATCTGGGGGCGCTCGTCGAGTCTACGCCAACGGCGGCCAATATAGGATACTACGCCAGGATCGTTAAGGAGAAGTCGGTACTAAGAAAGCTCATCACCGCCTCGACGGAGATAATAAACGGCTGCTACGAGGGGGGTGAGTCGCTGGAGGATTTTCTCGACGATGCGGAGAGGCTTATCTTTCAGATATCTCATGAGAAGGAGAAGCGCTCCTTTTACCCCCTTAAGGAGATTATAAAGGACACCTTCCACGCAATCGAGCAACTCTATGAGAAGAAAGAGCATGTTACCGGGGTTCCTACCGGCTTTAAAGACCTCGACAACCTGACATCAGGTCTCCAGAGATCGGACCTCATCATTGTTGCCGGAAGGCCGAGTATGGGGAAGACGGCCTTCTGCCTGAATATCGCCCAGCATGCCGCGACGGATGAGGGAAGGCCTGTCGCCGTTTTTTCCCTTGAGATGAGCAAGGAGCAGCTTGTCCAGAGGCTCCTCGCTTCGAAGGCCCGGGTCGATTTGAACCGATTGAGGAGCGGGTTCCTGAGGGAAGAAGATTGGGGGAAGTTGACCGCAGCCATCGGAAATCTCTACGAGGCGCCCATATATATAGATGACACCCCCGCGCTGACTGTCCTGGAGATGAAGGCCAAGGCGAGGAGATGGAAGTCTGAGCTCGGTCTCGAGCTTGTCATTGTTGACTATCTCCAGTTAATGAGGGGGAGGAGCAGAGCCGACAACAGGGAGCAGGAGATAGCGGATATATCAAGGTCGTTAAAGGCGATGGCGAAGGAGCTCGACCTCCCCGTCATTGCACTCTCCCAGCTCTCCCGAAGGGCGGAGCAACGGGAGGGGAGCAAGCCCCAGCTTGCCGACCTGAGAGAGTCCGGTGCGATTGAGCAGGATGCCGATGTGGTCATGTTTATCTACAGGAGGGCCCAGTATGAGCCGTGTGATTGTCCGAAGGATATCTGCACCTGCGGGAGGCGCAAGGATGCTGAAATCAGGGTGGCAAAACAGCGTAACGGTCCTACCGATGACATAAAGCTCACCTTTCTCAACGAATTTACGACCTTTGTCGATCAGGTACAGGTCGATATTGGCGAGGTGACGGGGGAGTGGGTAGAGTAACCTTGAGAGAAAGTATGGCGCGTAACCTGTTGGTGTCGGAATGGTTATACAGCAGGGGAGGAGGAGTAAATGGGTAATGTTGTTATCATAGCAATCGTCTTCATTGGCCTCTCCATGGCCATGCCGTGGGTGATAGGGAATAAAGAAAGAACCGAGCTGTCGGAAAAGCTGGAGGAGACGAAAAGTGAGAAGAAGAGTGTTGAAAAAGAGTTGGTGAGGGTGGAAAAAGACCTTGAAAAGGAGATCGTTAAGGTCAAAGAGGTGAAGGAAAAACTTCAACAAGAGATGGCGGAGAAGGCCGAAGTGGAAGAGATGCTTCTTCAGACAGAAAAGAGATTGGATTCGTCCGGTGAGGATGTAAAGAGACTTACCAAGATGGCTCATGTCGATGAGGATGAAGCAAAGGAGATTGCTATTGAGGAGGCACAAAAGAGGGTCGAGATTGAGGCACAGTTACAGGCGGAAGCCGAGGCCAGAAGAGAGGCGGAGAACAGGTGGTTGAGGGCGGAGCTGGATCGTGCCAGGGCGGAGGAGCGGCTCTTTCAGAAGGCTGAGGAGCTTGCGGTCGTGCGGGCGGAGTACAGGATGCTGGAGAATCTCAGGGACGATGACAAGATGGAATATGTGAAATTGAGACAGAAGCTCGAAGAGGGAACAGCAGATGAGGCGGCCAAGATGAGGATCAGGGCGGAGGATGAGCTCGATGCCCAACTCGCCGTTCTGAAGGAACGGGAGGCGGCGCTCATGGTTGAGCTTAAGGAGGCATTCCGGGAGAAGGAGGAGGTCGCATATCGGTTGAAGAAGGAGGAGCTCCTCAGACAGGTGGCAGAGGGTAAGATAACGGAGTTGGAGATGGAGGCGGCCCTCCGGAAGGAAAAAGAGAAAGGCGCCGCCGTTTTCCCTGAAGAGAAGATATTCGGTTACGGCCTGCTGAGTGAACAGAGGACGGGTGAGGGGTGGTGGATTGAAGAGGTCATCCGTTACAGGGTCAAGGAGGGTGATTACCTGTCAAAGATAGCCGCCCAAGACTTTGTCTTCGGCAACGGGAACCTGTGGGTTATTATCTACAAATATAATCTCCATAGGACGAAAAATCCTCACCTCATTTACCCCGGTCAGCTCCTCCTCATCCCGAAGATAATCAGTAAGAAGGAGATCAGAAAGCTGATACGCAACTATTATCGTGAAGAGAAACAGAAGGAAGGCGAGACGGAAGAGACAGCCGGTTAACCTTAAAGTCCCGCCTAAATCCCTCTCCTCTTTATCAGGTTAGTAATATAGACTTTTGCCCGCTCAACGGCCCTTGTTACACCGATTCCCTCTGCAAGGCAGGCGGCTATTGCGGCTGAGAGAACGCATCCGGTGCCGTGCAGCTCCTTCCCTATCCTCTCTGATACATACCGTTTTACACCCTCTCCTTCATGGAGGATATCGACCGCCTTTCCCGTAAGGTGACCGCCCTTTATCAGCGCATAGCGGGTCCCCATTTCTCGAAACCGTTTTGCCGCTTCTCTCATATCCCCTTCTGACGCCACCTCCATTCCGGTGAGAACTGATGCCTCATGCAGGTTCGGGGTGACGATGAGGACACGGGGGAGAAGTTCCTTGAGTGCCGGTATACCCTCCTCCTCCAGCAGGGGGAAGCCACTGGTGGAAACGAGGAGAGGGTCGAGGACAACATTGGTGAGGTTGAGTCTCCTGAGCAGTTCCGAGAGGGCGGTTACCGTTTCACGTTTTGCGAGCATCCCTAGCTTCACCGCATCGATCGTATATGCCCGTGCGAGCGTCTCAATCTGTTGTACGACAAATGAGGGTGGCACGGGAAAGACCCCTTTTACGGCGCCCGGCTCCTGGGCGGTAACAGCCGTTACCGCCGACAAACCCTTGACGTTAAAGGCGGAAAAGGTCGTCAGGTCCGCCTGAATCCCCGCGCCGCCCGATGGGTCTGATCCGGCTATGGTCAAGACGGTTTTCATCTAATGAAATAAAAAAGTATGGCTTGAACGGTACCTATGAGGAACCCCATTATTCCTCCGATCCACTCGATATGACGTAGCTCCCGCCCGATGAACTCGGTGAGAAGGGCTTCAAAGTCCTCCAGGTCGAGATCGTCGATCCTCGAGGAGAGGAGGTGGTTGACATCGATGCTCTCCTTGAACCTGTTTACGATATTCCCCTTCTTGCTGTCGAGATGGATGAACAGTTCCCTTGTAATCAGGTATCGGATGTTATTCATGAGGTTCTCAGAGACGAGGCCGATGACGGGTATGTTCTTTATCTTATTACTTTTGAAACGGTGTTCGACCACCTCTTCGACCGACTTCTCTATCTCTGTCTTGAGATCGATCCCCGCGAGGGCATCGGCGAGGTCGTTCGATGAGAGGAGCTGCTTTTCTATGGCCCTGGCGATACTCTTCCCGATATCCTTCCTTCTCTTCGGGATAAGCCCCTGAAAATTGTAGCCGAGGACCTTTACCGGTCTGTGGGGCCTGAAGAGCATCTTGATGGCAATATAATTGGTGAGCCAGCCGATGGCGGCGCCGATAAGGGGGGGGAGGATAATCCAGAGATACATAGGGAAGGCTATCGGCGGAGGAACTCTCCGCCATAAAAAATGATCCCTAATAATGATGACCTAACCACAGAGGACACGGATTTTCACGGATTGTTAATTATGCGTATTGCGTATATCGTATTGCGCAGGACGCATCACACACGACGCAATACATTTTTGCGTTCTTCATCCTGGAGACCTGTGTTCTCTGTGGTTGCTTAACTCATAATTTGGGATAAGTTATTAATGATAGTGGGACCGAGGTGGAAACAGCCGGGGAGCTGATTACAACTGCTTTTTGTCCATCTCTTCCTGAGAGTATTTCTTGTAGAGGATATCCCACTCCCTGCTCCCCTCAGGTACGTATCGTTTAAGGGAACGTATCTTTTGCCGCGCCCTTTCATCTGCTTCGTCTTCCACCTTGAAATACTCTGCAATCGTCCGTTTTATCTCCTGAAGGACCTTATGGTCATCGGTAAAGTCCACCAGGTCATCCTTCCATATGCCGTCTGCAATAATGTGGGAGATATGGGATATACGGTCTTCAGAGAGTCTCACAGGACGATCTCACGCTCCTTTGCAAGCTTCGACTTAATCATATTGAACATCTTCCTGTAGTCCATATGACCGCTCTCAATCTCACCGGCGTGGGTATTCATTATCTTTTCCACCTCCCGGTCGAGTGCCTCTTCGGCAATGATGTCTTGTGTGAAGAGTTCTATAATCCTGTTCAAAACAGCCTCCTCGCCTGTTTTAAAGACGAGAAGCCCCCTCTCTTTGAGGTTTGTCAGTATCAGTTCCGATATCTTCTCAATCTGCTCACTTGATATCTTCATAACGGTTTTATAGCACAACAGTACTGTTCTTTTCAACAGATTGCTCGCCGTGCCCCTCTGTAGTGCCGCGAAGGCGCCCCTTGACAGCAGGAGGATGGTGCTATATCCTACTTACTGCGCGTTTGATGGCAGCCAACTTATTGTCCCTGGAGCCCATCATGGATGATTATAAGAAGGTCCTCAAGAAGTTCGTTTCCATCGGGTACTCCCTCTCCAATATACGGGACCTCGATAGACTCTTTCAGATAATCCTCACCGAGGCCATCGACCTCTTACAGTGTGATTCCGGTACCGTTTATATAAAGAAGAAGAGGCCCGAGGAGGAGATTACCGAGGAGGAGCGGAATGACCCGATGGCGGCGCCCGAGTATCAACTCGAATTCAGGGACGTGCAGAACCGTTCACAGAGGGTCGATTTTCAAAAGAGCTGTATGGTGGTCAGTAAACGCACTATACCCGGTTATTCTACGATGACGGGTGAGATGGTCAACATTCCCGATGCCTACGGCCTGACCGGGGATGAGCCGTATCAGTTCTCTAAATCCTTCGATGAAGAGAGTGCATACAGGACCGTTTCAATCCTCTCCATACCGATGAAAAATAAGGATGGTGAGGTGATAGGGGTTATTACCCTCTACAATCGCAAGAGGAACCCAGAGAGGCGCCTGAGAACAGACGACGACTTCCGTGAGAACGTTGTCCCCTTCGATGAACACGATGTCGAATTTGCGGAATCCATCGCCTCACAGGCAGCGGTTGCGCTTGAGAACAGCCTCCTCTATAAGGGGATAGAGGAGATGCTCTACGGCTTTGTCAATGCATCGGTTACCGCCGTAGAGTCACGGGACCCCGTCACCGCAGGGCATTCGAAGAGGGTCTCCATCTTAACGACTGAACTGGCAAAGAGGATTGACCGGTGTGATGCTGGCACATACCGTGAGACGAGGTTCTCCCCCGATCAGCTGAAGGAGATTGAGTTTGCGGCCCTCCTCCACGATTTTGGCAAGATAGGGGTAAGGGAGCGGGTCCTGGTAAAACCCCATAAACTCCATCAGGAAGAGCTCCAGGCGCTGCTGGAGAGATTTAAGTATCTAAAAAAGAACATTGAAAAGGAGCACTCGGAGCGTAAATTACAGTACCTCATGGAGCACGGGAGGGAGGAGTTTGCTGCGTACAGCAAGGCGGTTGATGAGGAACAGGCTGCACGCTTTGAGCAACTCGACGCCTATGTACGTTATATCCTGAGCATCAACAACCCCCTCATTGTAAAGAGTGAAATAGGGGGCATAGAGAAGCTCTCGGAGATTTCAAGGATAACCTACCCTGATGAGGACGGCACGGTGAAACCCCTTATTCAACCTTTTGAGATCCACCATCTCTCCATACTCAAGGGATCGTTGACCGAAGATGAGCGGAGGGAGATAGAGTCGCATGTCAAGCATACCTTCTCCTTTTTAACGAAGATACGCTGGACCGGAGAACTCTCAAAGGTCCCCGATATCGCTCACGCCCATCACGAAAAATTGGACGGCTCCGGATATCCACGGGGTCTCATGGAGAAGGAGATCCCTCTCCAGTCGAAGATAATGACCGTCGCGGACATCTTTGACGCCTTAACGGCTGCCGACAGGCCCTATAAGAAGGCGGTTCCTTTTGAAAAGGCCCTCTTTGTTCTTGAGCTGGAAGTGAAGGATGGACAGGTAGACAGGGAGATCTTTCAGATATTCAGAGAGGCCGAGGTATACAAGGCGGTACTGTAGCACCCTTCCGTTATTTTTTGGAAAGCTCTTTCCCCCGGCTACCCTGGGGGGGCGCCTGCCGACACGACAGCCCGACGCAGCCCCTCAATGATCTCCTTGATCCTCTCCGGTTTTGTCTTGAGAGAGGCCCTATTGCAGATAAGCTTTGCGGTTACCTTCATGATTTCATCTACCTCGATGAGGCCGTTCTTTCGGAGTGTTTCGCCCGTTGATACGAGGTCGACTATCCGCTCTGAGAGGCCGAGAAGGGGGGCCACCTCGATGGAGCCGTAGAGTTTTATAAGTTCAACCTGGACTCCCCTCTTGAGGAAGTAGTTGAGGGTTATATTCGGATACTTTGTCGCAACACGGATATGAGTCCAGTGGGCAGGGTTGTCGGTGAGACCGATCTCCTTCGGCTCGGCTACAACCATCCTGCAGAAACCGATGCCGAGGTCGAGAGGCTCATAAATATCCTTTCTCTGTTCGAGGAGGACATCCCTGCCGACGATCCCTATGTCGGCGGCGCCGTACTCTACGAAGGTCGGAAGATCCTGCGGCCTGATAACCATAAACCTGATGTTTTCATCATCATTCTCAAAGATGAGTTGCCTGCTGCCGGTTGCTGCGCCTGAGCAGTCGATCCCCGCCGCCTTGAGCAGGGCAATCGCCTCTTCAAGGACACGGCCCTTCGGCAGCGCAATGGTCAGCCGGTCGCTTTTCCTGCTCATATTCAATCGCTTATCCTCTTTATCCGTGCACCGACACGAGCCAGTTTTTCGTCAAGCCTCTCGTAACCTCTATCGAGGTGGTAGACTCTGGATATCTCGGTTGTTCCATCAACAACAAGGGCGGCAATAACGAGTGATGCGCTTGCGCGCAGGTCGGTTGCCATCACCGGGGCGCTGCTCAGATAGGGTCTCCCCTCGACGATGGCCGTCCTTCCGTTTATCTTGATCCTGGCGCCCATCCTCCGCAGTTCGCTGACATGCATGAATCTGTTCTCAAAGATGGTCTCCGTTATAACACTGAGACCGCTCGCAATACACATCATTGCCATCATCTGTGCCTGAAGGTCGGTCGGGAATCCGGGATAGGGTGATGTCTGGATATCGACACTTCTGATAGGGTCGTTGCCTATGACGCGTACACCCCCCTCCTCGGCGATAATCTCCGCACCGGTCTCCTGCAGCTTGAGGGTGAGGGCCTCGAGGAGATCAAGAGGGCAGTTCCTCAAGAGAAGGTTTCCCCTGGTTGACGCGGCGGCTATCATGTAGGTTCCCGCCTCTATCCTGTCGGGCATGACGGTGTGGGAGACGGGGTGTAATTTCCTAACCCCCTCTATGACTATCTTCTCCGTCCCTGCCCCCCTGATACAACCGCCCATCTTATTGATGAAAGCGGCAAGCTCCACCACCTCCGGCTCTTTGGCGGCATTCTCCAGGGTGGTTGTCCCCTCTGCGAGACAGGCCGCCATCATCAGATTCGCCGTTCCCGTAACAGTCGGTATGTCGAGGTAGATGACGCCACCTCTGAGTTTCTCTGCCTCGGCCTCAACGTATCCGTGCGCTATCCTGATGGTGGCGCCCATCTTTTCGAGCCCCATGAGATGGAGGTTGATCGGCCGCGCACCGATGGCGCATCCGCCGGGAAGGGATATCTTCGCCCGTTTGCATCGTGCGACGAGGGGGCCGAGTACGAGAATGGAGGCTCTCATCGTCCTGACAAGTTCGTAAGACGCCTCCGGTGTGTCGATGTCGGAGGCGTCGATCGTTGTACAGCCGTCGTGGTCGTCAATCCTGCAGCCGAGATGACTCAAAAGCGTTTTGAAGGTGGCTATATCCTTGAGGTCAGGCAGGTTGGAAAGAGTACTCCCCTTTTCAGTGAGGAGGGTGGCGGCCAGGAGGGGGAGAGCGGCATTCTTTGCCCCGCTTATCTCCATTTCACCGATCAGTCTGTTCCCCCCTTCTATGATAATTTTGTCCATAGCGCTACGATGCAGGCGCCCCCTCTTCCGATTGCCTGAGCGCCTCCGCCTGGAAGTGATTTGTCAGATGGTCGATAATTTCTTGCAGGTCGCCCTCCATTATCATCTCCAGCTTATGAAGGGTGAGGCCGATCCGGTGGTCCGTCACCCTGTTCTGGGGGAAGTTGTAGGTCCTTATCTTTTCACTCCGGTCGCCGGTTCCCACCTGACTCTTCCGGTCATCGGCAATCTTTAATTGCTGCTCCTGCTGTTTTATGTCGAGAAGCCGCGCCCTCAGTATCTTCAGCGCCTTTTGCTTGTTTTTATGCTGGCTCTTCTCATCTTGGCAGCTTACGGCGATCCCCGTCGGGAGGTGGGTAATCCTCACGGCTGTCTCCAGCTTGTTGACGCTCTGTCCTCCGTGTCCTCCCGCCCTGAAGGTGTCGATCCTCAAGTCGTCGGTATTGATCTCTATCTCCACATCCTCCGCTTCGGGAAGGACGGCAACGGTTGCGGTTGAGGTGTGGATCCTCCCCCCCGCCTCCGTCTCCGGAACACGCTGGACCCTGTGAACACCGCTCTCATACTTCAACTTGCTGTAGGCGCCGCTCCCCTCTATGAGGGCTATGACCTCCTTGAGACCGTTCAGCCCCGTCTGATTGATGTTCAATATCTCCAGCCGCCAGTTGTGGAGTTCCGCATAACGGGTATACATCCTGAAGAGTTCGGCTGCAAAGAGTGCCGCTTCATCACCGCCGGCGCCCGCCCTTATCTCGAGGAGGATATTCTTCTCATCATTCGGGTCCTTCGGGAGGAGGAGGAGCCTGAGTTCCTTTTCCAGCGATACCCTCTTCTCCCTGAGTGTGGAGAGCTCCTCTTCGGCAAGTTCTTTGATCTCGGTATCGCCCCCTCTGAGCAGCTCTTCATTCCCCTCGATATCCCTCTCCACCCTCCGTAACTCATTGCATGCATCGACAATCTCTTTCAATGAGGAGTGTTCCCGTGCGTACCGCTGGAAGGTCGCCCGATCTTCAATGACCTTCGGGTCGCTTAAAAGATTGCCGAGCTCAACGAACCTGACCTCTATATTTTTGAGTCGCTGTAACATATCCTCAATGCCCTGATAACAGAGTCCGGTTATCAGGGTTTATCTATTGAGCTGTCGAAAGGGGGATGACAATGATTTCTCTCTATCCTATGCCGGTGGCATCTGTTATACCAGACCGATTGTCTATTGACCCATTCTATCCGAAAAGTGGGAGAGGCCCCCCCGGAGACATGCCATCAATGTCGATTGATAAGGTGGTGGGCTTGAGAGTTGTTAGGGAGCACAACCGGCGCCCTCTTTATGAAGCAGCATCACAGGGGATTCCCCCTTCAAGTCAATGGAACAGCAAACTCAATTGCCGCCGCGAGTGGGTAATGAAAGGCTTGTGTACTGCTCGGTCAATGTGCAGAAAGAGGATGTGCCGTTCCGCTCTTCGTCGGTTTAGTCCCCCTTCTTTGCGTACTTCCTCTTGAACTTATCAACCCTCCCCGCGGTATCCACGAGCTTCTGCTTGCCTGTGTAGAATGGGTGACAGCTGGAGCAGAGTTCAACCTTTATATCTTTCTTCGTTGAGCGTCCCTCCACGGAAACTCCACACAAACAGGTCATGGTCGTGGGTTCATATCTTGGGTGTATCCCTTCCTTCATGATCAAAAACCTCCTGACATTGCTGATTTCACCAATGGTAACAGCTCCCTAGGGAGAGTGCAAGGGTAAAGTAGGGTGAAGCAATTGAAAATAGAGAGAGGCGTGCCGGGTGGCGAAGCTATTTATTCATGGATTCAAAAAACACCTTGTTGCTTTCCGTATTCCTGAGCTTTTCGAGGAGGAATTCCATCCCTTCGATGGGGTTGAGCGGCTGAAGGACCTTCCTCAATATCCATATCTTGTTAAGAGCGTCCTTTGGAAGGAGGAGCTCCTCCTTCCTCGTTCCCGACCTGTTCAGATCGATTGCGGGGAATATCCGTCTCTCGGCCAGTTTCCTGTCAAGGACGATCTCCATGTTCCCCGTTCCCTTGAACTCTTCAAATATTACCTCATCCATCCTGCTCCCTGTCTCGATGAGCGCTGTGGCAATGATGGTAAGGCTGCCGCCCTCCTCGATATTTCTCGCCGCGCCGAAGAAACGCTTCGGCTTGTGGAGCGCATTCGAATCGACACCACCGGAGAGGACCTTGCCGCTCGGCGGAACCACGGTGTTATAGGCGCGTGCGAGACGTGTAATGGAGTCGAGGAGAATAACAACATCTCTCTGGTGCTCAACGAGCCTCTTAGCCTTTTCAATCACCATCTCCGCTACCTGTGTGTGTCTCTGTGCCGGCTCGTCAAAGGTTGAGCTGATGACCTCGCCCTTGACCGACCGCTGCATATCGGTAACCTCCTCAGGTCGTTCGTCGATGAGAAGCACCAGAAGGACGACATCGGGATGGTTGGTGGTAATTGAGTTGGCAAGTTGCTGGAGGATTATGGTTTTGCCCGCCCTTGGAGGAGAGACGATGAGGCCTCTCTGTCCCATGCCGACAGGGGTAAAGAGGTCCATAATCCTCATCGAGAGATTATTCTCCGCCTTTTTCTTGGACACCTCCAGTTTTATCTTTTTCTGCGGGTAGAGGGGGGTGAGGTTGTCGAAGAGGATCTTCTCCCGTGCGACTTCGGGGTCTTCATTGTTAATGCTTTCTACCTTGAGGAGGGCAAAGTACCGCTCCCCCTCCTTTGGGGGTCTGATCTGCCCTGAAACTATGTCCCCCTTTCGCAGACTGAATCTCCTTATCTGTGACGGCGATATATAGATGTCATCGGGGCCGGGGAGGTAGTTGTAATCGGGCGCCCTCAGAAAACCGAAGCCGTCGGGGAGCGTTTCCAGAACGCCCTCACCGTAAATGAGGCCATTCTGTTGGCTCTGTGCCTGGAGGAGGGCGAAGATGAGGTCCTGCTTCCTCAGGCTTGTTGCCCCTTCTATGGTATACTGTTTCGCGAGGGCGGTAAGTTCACTTATCTTTTTTTCTTTCAGATCTTTGAGGTTCATAGACGATTGGACTCCTGGAATGGTTCCGGTTGATGTGGGTGATTATGTTGTAAGATAAATGGGATGACTGTATATGTTATGGCAGCGACGGTATTCCTCTACTCAGAATGCATCGGGATTGTTTGCAATAAGGGATGATGGTCTTATGATGTATACGTGCTTATGGCCGACAGGTAGTTTACTCAGGTAGATGAAAGGTAGCATATCGCTTAAGCCGTGTCAACAGATTTTTTATCTACGTACATTATTCACCTGTTTGGAGGGTCCCTCCGGCATCATTCTCTTGAGGCTGGCGAAGACCTCTCTCGTCCTCTCCTTTGCGGTTTTAATATCGAGGCTGTTGTCAATGATGTAGTCGGCGTATCGTAAACGCTCTGTTCTTTTCATCTGCGACCTTATCCTGGCACGAGCCTCTTTACCGGTAAATCCCTTCTGCTCCGCCCGTTCAATCTGAAGCTCTTCATCGATATCAACGACGATGATCTTGTCCATCTCCCTGTAGTGACCACTCTCGATGAGCAGGGGCGCATTGATAACGATGAGGGCCTCCGGTTGCTTTTTGAGGATTGCCTTCATCCTTTTCTTTTCTTCCTCTATTATCCTGGGAAGCATGATACGGTTGAGCGTTTTCAAGTCGGCTTTCTTTGAGAAGACAATCCGTCCAAGCGCGGCACGATCGATGTTTCCATCCTTCTGAAGTACCCTTTCGCCAAAGGTCTTAACGACATCGTTGTAAGCCTCCTCACCCGGCTCAACAATCTCCCTGGCAATGACATCCGCATCGATGATATACGCTCCACACTCCCTGAGGAAGCCCGCTATGAGGCTTTTTCCCGCGGC
>JBHHXU010000001.1:0-20971 GCA_046757185.1 Thermodesulfobacteriota bacterium | reverse complement strand
CATCCTCCCCCCAGTGGAGACAGCGGCATCCCGTATCGTTATGGAGGCCAAATACGCCCCCCTCCGTGAAGCGGTTCTGCTCCTCCCCGTCAATCATAACGGTGTTGTGCGAAGCTGTCCCGCGAAATCTGTTCCTCTCATCGGGATAGGGGGTATAGACGTAAGTCCCCGGATCGACGATAACCTCCCTCCCGTCGATGCACAGCTCAAAGGAGAGCTTGTCGTTGTGGGCATGGCCGCCCAGATCGTTCTGCCCGTTGAGACCGCAGGAGACAATCATGTAATCCCCTCCCCATCGCATTACGTAGAGTCCGCCGTCGAGGAGACGGGCGCTGCCGAGCTCCTCCATCTTCAACGGCGGCATTGAAAGCCACCTTTCGTACGCGTCGGCCCCGAAGAGCCAGAGGGCCTCCGGGGCGAAACCGAACCCCTCCACCCTGTACTCCGGTGAATCGAAGAAGAGGGCCCCGAAGGTCAGGAGGTATGTCGCGTCGAGAGAGTCCCTGTCGCAGAAGATGTGGAACCTGCCGCTGTCGTTGTCGCCTATCTGGGGCATCCTCCCGTTGGGCTTTACGGTGCGGAGGACGACATCGAACATCCCCCTGAGCCGCGAGAGAAAACTTTCCGGAAGCTCGATGCCGTGTGACCTGCAGAGGAGAGCCGAAAAGAAGAAGAGCTCCAGGACGAGGCGGTGGTAGCAGGTGGACGCCTCGAAGTCCATGCCGTCGTCGTAGACCTGCTTCTCCATCTCGCTGACCAGTTCCCTCACGGCGAACTCCCTCCACCTCCTCGACTCCCTCAGCTCCGGGACGAGGAGGGCGATAGAGAGGAGGCCGGCGATGTTGGAGAGGTAGTGGTTGGAGGTGATGACCTCGCTCCATTCGAGGTTGCCCCTGATGAACCTGCCGTGCTGGAGGATACTCTTGAAGAACCGCCGTGCGAACGCATCGGTAACTACCTTCGACTCCCTGAAGAAGGGCCAGGCGAGGAGCCAGTTGGCCGCCCTTATGCCGACGTCCATGGTGCAGGCCCAGTTGACGCCGAGATGAGACGGGTTGCATGTTATCCAGTCGTCCACCTCCCTGACGAACTCCCCGGCATACTTCTCGTCGCCGGTGAGGACATAGGCCTGTCCGAGGGGGAAGAGATGCTGGAAGCGGGAGAGCTCCCAGGGGACCTTCACGTCCTGCCCCTCGACATTCCCGTACCTGATATCCTTATAGAAGGTCTCTCTCTCCCACCGGTAGCCGCTCTTGAAGTCCCAGTGCCAAGGCAGGTAGGAGCCGTCCTCCTCCCCCCGCGCACTCAGAAATGCGGCGAGGTCTACGGGACCGGAGCCGAGGAGGTCAAAACGGTGGGAACAGACCTCGTCGGCGTAGCCGACAACCCCCTTCTTGTACTCTCCGAAATTCTCTTCTATCGCCTCCCTTACCCCATGAAGTGAAAGAGTCCCCTCCCCCCCCTCCCGCTTCCGGCGCAGGAAACCCTTCAGACTGCCCTTCCCCTTCAGGGCCCTCCTGAAGGCATCGTCGGAGAGGGAGAGTTTCCCGGCGAGAGCCCGCTTCCTCAGGGCGCCGGTCTTATACCTCTCCCGGAGCTTTCTCACGACTTCTCTGAACAGGACATGGGGGGGAAGCTTTACGGCCTTTAGAAATAACCTTGCCACTCTCATGAAAGGAGTTCCCTCAGCCTGTCAACTATTTTCATGATGATAGCGTAGAAATATCACTTATTGGAACGTTGCGCGACTGCAAGAAATAAATTATCTGAATAGGTACGCAAACCTATTTTTCTGCACACCATGGAAAGTAACCATGTCGCGGCGTAGTAGTCACTTTCAATTATTGTGAGATTATAGTTCTTCACCTTTTCTTTCATCTGGTCGAGCGTACAAACGTTCTTTACATATCTGTAATAGTGATGACGTCTTGTAAGTCTATAGTATCTATAAATAATCGGTTCAATCTTCCTGTAGATGCTTGACCTGTTGGGCATTGAAAAAATGAGCACCCCCCTTCTTTTAAGGAGAGAGGAGAGTATATTGATGGCCTTTCCCAGATCATCTACATACTCTAAAACACTGGAGCAGACAATAATATCCGCCTTCCTCTTTTTACTCAATACTCGGCTCAACTCATAAATATCGTACTGTTTAAAGTCAATATTCTTCAGGCCTGATTTTTCCTGCTTCTCTTTACAAATCTTGAGCATTTCGGCACTTCCATCAATCGCGAGAACACTATCACTTCGCTGCGCTAAATAGAAACTAAAGATACCGCTACCGCATCCGACATCCAAAGCGTACTGGTTAGGTGTGCTGTATTTATCAATTACTTTGCTCCAAGCATCAAAACGTTCCTGGAAATCCTTGCTTTTTTGGTAGAGGGAATCAAACTCCGTCGCATGGTGTAAAAACCATTCAACGCTATCTTTAGCTCTCATAATCGATTCACCTCTCTTTTCTCAGCAGTATAATATCTTACCAATACACGTAAAGGAGACGTACTGCAAACCTCACCCGTACCATCTCAATCGAGGAGTTCTCGAAGTCTGTCCATAATCCTCTTCGTGTGGATGTCCCAGGTATAGTTCTCAAGGACCGCCTTCCGCGCCTTCGCGCCCAACCGCTCCCGCAACTTTCCGTCTCCCGCAAGTTTCAGAATCCCCTCGGAAAGCTCGCCTGCGTCTCCCGGTTTCACCATCCACGCCGTCTTGCCGTGGTCAAGTATCTCCCCGATCTGGTCGAGGTCGCTTGCCACGATCCCCCTCCCCATGGCCATGTACTCAAAGAGTTTGGTCGGCGAACCGAAGAAGGGTGTTCCGTCGGGGTTCGGTATGTGGGGGGAGGCAAAGATGTCGCAGGCAGCCAGGTGGCGTGGGGCCTCCAGTTGCGGGATGAGGCCGGTCAGTGTAACGTGCTCCTCAACCCCGTCTCTCTTTATGGTCTCCCTTAACTCCGGCATCATCACGCCGTCGCCGATCATCAAAAAATGTACCTTCGTATTTTTGGCAACAACATCCTTTACCGCCTTTGCCAGCACCTCCGCGCCGTGCCACCTTCCGAAGGTACCGAGGAAACCTACCACAACCTTCCCCTTGAGGTCATGCCTCTCCCTTATCTCTCTTCCGTCCAGATCGGGCCTGAACCGGTCCTGGTCAACACCGTTGGGATTCACCAGAACCCTTTCTTCCCTGATCCCCCTCTCCATCAGTTCATCCTTCAGGATCTTCGAGACCACCACAACCAGATCGGCCGCTTTCAGGTTCAGCAGCTCCGCCCGCTCTGCTGTCTTCTTAAAAACCAGACGGTGCCCCCAGTTCCTTTTTACCCATATCTCTGAGCCGTTGTACTCCAGGACAAAGGGAACGGAGAACCGCCGCGCCACACTCAAACCGGTGAAGTTCAGGAGACCGTACCGCTGATAGATGAGACCAAATCTCATTTGCCTGAAGAGACGTTCTCCTGACCGAATCAATTTGTCATTATAGACGAGGTTCGGCAGTTCAGGAATGTTCCGCAGGAAGGCGATATCCGGCTTGACAAGCGCTATAGGGATGCCGAGCTCTTCGAGGGGCTTCATCGGCGCGGGCGCCATGTAGGTCGTTTCAATACCGAGGCTCTTCAGTCCCTTTATCACCCCCTCCGTATGGCTGACCGAGCCCCCGGCGGTGAGCTCAATCCACGGGTCGCTCCTCACGTAGAGGGCTCTCACATACTCTCCCTTTCCCCTCAACTGTCTCCTCTTTCGAGAGGCATGGGAAAGCCTCTTCAACCTCCTGTTAAAATGAAGCAGTGCGAAGGGGAAGGCACCAACATCGACCGCTCCCCTGCCGATTGCTTGCAGTCCTACTCCTGCCGTAATATTAAGACTCCTTCCCCGTACATCGCGGATTATCTTCTCCTTTGCGCAAGAAAAGAACAGAATACTCTTAATAACGTCCTGAAATTTGTCCCTCTCAATATCATTAACCATAACAAGCAACAAACAATTAAAACCAAACATAACCTTTATGAGACTCATCGGTTTTGTTAGACACTCATCGTAGGTAACAACAGTCCAGTCATACCCCTGATAGTTCTCACTAAGATACCGCTCTGCCTCAAGGACAATATCTGATTTTGTAATACATGCAATCTTCATAGTTGAGCACTCTTCATGTAGCCTCTTTTTTGCCTTGGCAATGATATACAAACCGAATCATTTACCTATAACATCAAGCCAACTCTGCGGAATAAGTCGCCATAGCTTTTACTGGCTTTTTTATTCATCTTGTCCGATACCAATTATACTTCTATTATTCCACCATACTTCAGATGCTCCTTCACCAACAATCATGAAAGAAAGAGTAAAGAGTTGTATTAAAACTGGGCGTACAAATGCTGCAAGTCTTGATCTCATGGTAAATGATCCTACGGAACGTCCTTTGATGATATCAACTTTTGCAAATACATTTCTCATGATCTGTGCGAGGCTTTCTCTCGTGAAACCAACCTCATGTGTAAAATCCATATACCTTTCATGTGAAGCAAATACCCAATCCATATTGGGTACATCGATAATGGCGATGCCATCAGGGACTAAACCTTCCTTAACTTCCTCCAAAAAGGATATACACTCATTTTTTGACACGTGCTCTAACACTGCTTTGAGCACGATAATATCGAACTGTCCCTTATTATTTCTAAGGTAATCTCTTGCGTCTATACAGTCGACTGCCGCACCAGGAACAATATCTTTCGCTTTTTGTACATCATCGGGTGAAAGATCTACACCATATAGTTTTTTAAATCCAAAAGAATTCAACGCAGACAGCAGGTATCCCTTATTGCATCCTATTTCAAGTATCTTAGAGGAGTTTCTGTCATATTTCTCAATATGTTTTAAGTAATTCTTTTTCGCGTACCTGAAGGACCAAACGAGCATTGACTGGTCATCTGAATCTAGATATGCCCCATGTGTTTTGTTATATGACTTAAATAATTTATTTCGATAGTCACTGCTCATATAGACCCTTTCCTTGTGCATAATTAAATACAATACTTATAACTAACATAAGACCGTAAGAAAAAAGCGAAGAAATTGATGCTCCTACAATGCCGAATAAAGGTATCAGCTCCAAGTTAATCAAAACATTAAGTAACAAGGCCATGCATGGTGAATAAACGGTAATCCATGGCATGCCAATAGATGCAAAATAAATCATGTACACCACATTAACAGATAACATGACTATGCCGGGCATTAGCCATATAAATGCCGGTACTGCCGGTATGAAAGCTTTACCAAAGAGCATTCGTACAACAGGTTCCGCTATAAAGCCGACAATAACAGCAGATACGACCATGATACCTCCAACTACCGTAATTACCTTCTTTGTCGACTTCCATTTTACCTGCATATCAGACATGGCCGATAACTTGGGGAAAAGGATCGTTCCAATAGCAACAGGCAGCATGAAGACCAGATCCGCCATAGCGACAGCTATAGAATAGTACCCCGTCTGCTCGGAGTCTAACAAATACTGGACCATCAGCATGTCCACACGAAGAACCAGGAAGGAGAAAAGTGCGGCTAGGTAGGCCTTGAAACCATAGCTGATATTGTCTTTAAAGAGAGACAACGATGGCAGAGGACGACCTTCTAAATGTTCCCGTATACGCCACAATGCCCAGACAAAGCTGACAATCATGGCAAGCAGGACCATGGTGAATATTGTTTCTACCGTAACGGCTCCAAAGAGGATTGCCAGACCGATAAGCCCAACTCCCAAGATACGTGTTATTAGTTCTATCTTGTTGTAGGCCCGCACCTCCTGTATCCCGAGAAGGAGGTTCTGCAAAAGCATGTAGGCCAGGCCGAAGGGAACCCACGCAAGGGCAAGCACCAGGAGCAGCCTGTGAACCGGCACAAGATGAGGAAAGAGTGTGAAAATAGCCCACCCCATGGCAGCACCCAGACCTCCGAATACAAAGCTAATCATGAGAGTGTTTCCTACAAGGATGGGAAGGAGATTACGGTCTTTTGAAACGTAGTAGGTATTAGAGGCGTGAAGTCCGAGGTTGCCGAACTGGACGCCGATGGCGCCGATTGCCGCTGCCACGGCATAGAGGCCACGCCCATCGGGGCCGAGAATCCTTGCTACAATCACGGTAGTAACAAGACCGATACCGATAAGCAGTATCTTCGTCGCAAAGGTCTCACCGACCTTGTGAACAAAGTCGGAGGACACCGCTTCATGGTAGAAGATAAAAACCTTCCGGCGGATGGAACTGCCTTCTTCAATCATGGATGCACCAATCACGCTTTGCACTGCAACGCATCAAAACCCCTTACCCCGTAGAGGAACGTCACCTAACGGGGTTTTACGCTGTACCCCAGCCCAACTTTGCCGTGATCCTCTATCCATATCCCGGAACCGTCAGGCCCCCGATTAACTATGGTGCCCCTCATGCGGGTGATGTAGGGGTCGGTGACCCTGAATGGACTGTCTTTGAATACTAAAGCTCCGACTACGCCGCACATTTAAAGGCTCCCTCTGCCATTTAAAAGAGGGTATAGATAAATGGGGCAACAGCACTCCCCTGAGTGAGTACGATGAGTACACCCAGAAGGAGAAGTACCAGAATGAGCGGCAGGAGCCAGAATTTCTTTCGCTCCCTGGCAAAGGCCCATAGTTCCTTAAGAAATGAAATCATAGAGAGACCTCCTTGAATAAATAGAATTCTTCTTTATAGGACGCTGATTTGCACAGATTAACACAGATAACAGCACTCAGAAACATTTATACAAAATCTTGCATTTCATCCTGCAAATCCGTGGTCATCCGTGTCCTAAACAATCCTGAGATTTATCTTCTAATACCAAGAGAGCTCTCCGCCTGCCTGTGCGTGATTGCACGCAGACAGGTGACCTCTGTGGTTAATACATTTTTTGGGATTACACTCAATCAAAACTGGCGCTCCATATGATTGAAATCCTTTTTTTCGATATTGATTTTGTAGGTATTGAGTGATTTGTCAAACCGCCGCACCATTGGATCGTGTCCAAAGATACGCATGACGAGACCGACAGGGGTAAAGATGACGAAGAATACAATCCCCAGGATGATGCGCGTATTAACCCACCCGAGGCAGTGGCCGATGAACATCCACACGCGATAGGGCCAGTAGAGTATCGGCGGAAAGATGAGGGCAGGCGGAATCAGAAGAATCGCCGGAACCACCGCCCACACCCTCAACGGCTCTCCATGTACGACCAGAGGCCAGAGGCCAATAATGATAAATATCACTCCGACGATGAGGCCGAAGGAGCGGAGATTTTTTCTTTCAGGTGCTATGGTTGACGTCATATTGCGAGTTTCGAATTGCGTGTTACGGGTTGCGTTTTTACTTCCATTCTGTCTCCACATACTGAATGAACCTGTTTGTTTTACTGCCCAGTCTATTATATGCATCAAGAAAAATCTGTAGCTCTTTTTCATCTATTCTATGCGTATCTTTTATAAAATTGAGATGCAGGATAGTTTCATCACATGAGGCATGAGCATATGTTAGAAATTTTACAAAGTCTGCTTTATATTTTTTCCTCCCGTATCCTTCTACAATACAGGAAGTAATTCCTTTTGATGACCTTCTGAGTTGACTCCCTTCTTCATACAGTTCGTATTTTTGGAGTTTTAACGACATATTGTGTACCTTAACGGCGAATTCATATGACAACGTGTAAATTTCCAAGTCTTTATAGCTTTTCATTTTTCTTTTCACACGTAACTCGCAACCCGAAACCCGTAACCAGCAACTGTTGTGACTCTGTGTTCATCTGTGTCCTATCTTATTCCCTTCCGGCAGGAGGGGGAGGAGCTCCCGCGCCATGTACTTCCCTATCATCTCCTGCCCCTCTTCATAGAGGTGGACAGAGTCGGAGAAGTAAGCGTCACGGGGGTTGAGGGCATCCCTGCTCCACTCATCGAGGTCGATGACCCGCAGGTTGTATTTTTGCGCCAACCTTCGTAAACCTTTATTGTACTCCTCGCTCATCTTTGCAATCACGTAGGGATTATCGGTAAAGGTTGGGAGATGGCCTATCTCAAGGGCCCTACCGGTAACCTCTCCGTCCATGACAAAGAGGCCGGGGAGTGTGAGGACGACGACCATGCTTCCTGCCGACTGCATCTCCCGGACGATCTCCTCCACATCGTTCATAAAAGAGAAAGTATACCTATCGAGGCTCCTTACCCCACGGGCGCCTCTTTCAGGGTTCTTCGGTTTATTGTACGCCCTGAGGGCAGCCTCCTGTTGACCCATCCTTGACACGAGGAACCATTTGTACGCCTTTTTCAAGAGTCGAACAGTGTAGAGGTATCGCTCAACTCCGAAAGGCACCTCGGCATAGAGGGCATTCCATCCGATATATATTGTTGTTATCTCCGGCCTCAGCGCCTTGAACTCCTCAATGCGGTAGAGGATGTCCTTCGGCTTATAACCTCTAACACCGCCGTTAATGACCTCCACACCCCTCCCCATACGCTGCAGCTCCCTCTCCAGGCTTCTCGGGTAGGAGTACCAATCAAAGTATGTCCCGAAGGTGCACGAATCACCGATGGTCAAGACCCTCAAACGGGAATGACTCCTGTCGATCTCCGGCCCCTTGAAACCGTCACTGTTGATTTGAAAAAGGATTTCATCCTCAGCTATATTAAGTACCTTCGCACGGTCTTTGATATACTGTACACCTAAAATATGCCCCCCCTCCTCTTTCGCTGCAATAAGCCCTTTCAGGGTTTGAGAAAAGCCACGTCTAAGCTTATAGTGCCCTGGATGGTGGGAGTCAGCTATCTCATAAGCGTCCAGATCTCGCAGGCCGATAGCGAGCCAGGCTTCAATGTTATCCTGATAGGCAAAGGCAATGCGGGCGCCCCCTTCGAGGATTATCCCCATCAAGAGGATTACAATAAGGACAAAGACGATATAGACTGATGCGCCGTATTTCTTATCTTCTCTCACACCTTTTCTCAATCGAGTTCAAACTCCTTCTGCCAGCTTTCATCGCGCTCTACTTCCGGCTGGGCGCTCTTGTCGAGGACAAAATTATCGAGTACGAGGGTATCCATCTCGGTTCTCATAAAACAGCGGTAGGCATCCTCAGGGGTACAGACTATCGGCTCGCCGCGGACATTGAAGGAGGTATTCACAATCACCCCGTAGCCGGTGAGCGCTTCAAACTCTCTCAGGAGGTTATAGTAACGGGGGTTCGTCTCCCTGTGAGCGGTCTGGATGCGGGCGGAGTAGTCAACATGGGTGACCGCCGGGATATCCGACCTGGGGACGTTGAGGAGGTCGATGCCCCACAGACCCTCTTCCTTCTCTTGCAGGGTCACCCTCCTCTCCCCCTTTACCGGTGCAACGAGGAGCATATAGGGGCTGTCATGGTCCATCTCAAAGTAGTCGGAAACCCTTTCACGGAGAACCGACGGTGCGAAGGGGCGGAAGGATTCCCGGTACTTTATCTTCAGGTTCATGACCGACTGCATCTTCGGTGAGCGGGCGTCGCCTATGATGCTCCGCGCCCCTAGGGCACGGGGACCGAACTCCATCCTTCCCTGGAACCAGCCGATTACCCTCTCGTCGGCAAGCTCCTTCGCAACGGCCCGGTAGAGGTTATCGTCATCAACGAACCGGTAGGGGATGTTGCGCTCCTCGAGGAAAGACCGTATCCGGTCGTTGGAAAAGGAAGGGCCGAGGTAAGAGCCGTGCATGCCGTCGGGTCGCTCCGGAGACCTCGGTTTCCGCATGTAAGAGTGCCAGACTGCAAGCGCCGCACCCAGCGCACCCCCCGCATCCCCCGCCGCGGGTTGTATCCAGATGTCGTTAAAGGAACCCTCTCTCAGGAGACGGCCGTTTGCGACACAGTTGAGAGCCACCCCCCCCGCAAGGCAGAGGTTCCCCATGCCAGTTTCCCGGTGGAGCGAACGAGCGAGGCGGATAACGACCTCTTCAACGACGTCCTGAACAGACCGTGCCAGGTCCATCTCCCTCTGGGTCAGCTTCGTCTCAGCCTTTCTTGGAGGCCCTCCGAAGAGTTTCGAAAAGTTGCCGTTGGTCATGGTCAGGCCGGTACAGTAGTTGAAGTACTCCATGTTGAGACGGAAGGTCCCGTCCTCCTTGATGTCAATCAGGTTTTCCAGGATGGTCTGAACATAGGTGGGACGCCCGTAGGGGGCAAGCCCCATCACCTTGTACTCGCCGGAGTTGACCTTGAAGCCGGTATAGTAGGTGAAGGCGGAGTAGAGCAGCCCCAGGGAGTGGGGGAAGCGGATCTCCCAGAGGGGTTTAAGCTCATTCCCCTCGCCGTGCCATGCCGATGTGGTCGTCCACTCACCCACGCCGTCGAGACAGAGAACCGCCGCCTCTTCAAAGGGAGAGGGGTAGAAGGCAGAGGCGGCGTGCGACTGGTGGTGCTCCGCAAAGAGGGGTGGTGGAAGCTCCTTCCCGAAATTATTCTTCAATTCCTTCTGGAGGGTATTCTTGAGGAAGAGTTTCTCCTTGAGCCAGACAGGCATGGCGGAGACAAAGGAGCGGATTCCGCGTGGTGCAAAGCTTAGATAGGTCTCAAGGAGACGCTCGAACTTGACGAACGGCTTTTCGTAAAAAACAACGCTGTCGACATCGGAAAGGGCCGCATTCCCCTCTTCGAGGCAGTACCGGATGGCATTGACAGGAAAGCTCAGGTCGTGCTTCTTCCGGGTGAAACGCTCCTCCTGGGCGGCGGCGGTAACCTCTCCGTCTGTTACCAGACAGGCCGCACTGTCGTGATAGAAGGCGGAGATGCCGAGGATTCTCATAACTGCCGCTCCACCTCGAAGCTTATCTCCGTTGCCTGAAGCTGCTGCCAGAGGGGTATGGCCTCCCGGCCGTCCCTTATGGCCTGAAAGAAGACCCGTAGCTCCTGGAGGTGACCCTTGTCCACAACCCTGCTCTCCGCCCCCTTCATCTCTATGCCGAAGAACTCTATCTGCTTATAGTCCCTCACCTTGATAATCTTCTCATCAACGTAGATATCCATCTCCTCCTTCGGATACTCCTTCGAACCGAGGGCGGTGTAGGTCAGGGTGCAGAGAGAGCCGTCCCGGTACCTGACGGTCGCTATGAAGTTGTCGTTCTTCGCGAACTGTCCCGTCTTCGGGGTGATTGAGGCGGCCTCGACCGACTGGACCTCGGCGTCGGTAAAGAAGTTGAAGAGGTCGTACATGTGGCACGCCTCGCCGATGTTCCTCCCGCCCCCCTCCTCCCCGTGGACCCAGTGGGAGAGGGGGATATACCCCGCATTCATCCGGTAGTTGATAATCATGGGGTTGAGCCGCTGGTCGGTAATTTCTTTCGCTTTCTCCATGAACGGTGAGAAACGACGGTTGAAGCCGACCATCAGGAGGGGAGGGGCGCCCTTTTTCGCAGACTTCGAGGGGCGGTAGAATTTCCTGATGGACTTGAGCTCATCCCCGGTAAGGCAGAGGGGCTTTTCAACAAGGACATGCTTTCCCGCCTTGAGGGCATCGAGTGTCATCGTGCCGTGGAGGTTGTGGCGGGTGGCAATGAGGACGGCGTCGATATCGCCGTCGTTGAGGATCTCCTGATAATCGGTGGTGGCGTAATGCGCCTCGTACTGTCTGGCGACGGCCTTGGCGGTGCTCCCCGTCCTGCTCATGACGGCACGGATTTCGTATTCGTTCTTGAGCTTCTGGAGGTTGGGGAGATGCATCCCCTTTGTGAACCCGCCCGCGCCGACAACGGCAAGACGCACCACCACCCCCTCTCCGCCCCTGAGACGGGGGATATCCACCCGTCTCGAAAGGGGTTTCCCCGCTTCATCGGGAAGGTCGTACTTGAGGAGCACCATGAGGGGCCTCTCCTCACCCCCCTTCAGGTCATCGTACGCCTGCTGCGCCTCGTCGAGGGGATACTCCCTCGAAACGAGGGGGACAACCTGCACCTTCTCTTCGGCAACGAGCCGCAGGTATTCACCCATGTTGCGGTTCTCCGTCCAGCGGACATAGGCGATGGGGTAGTCGTTCCCTCCCTCCTCATAGTTCGGATCGTAGCGGCCCGGACCGTATGAGGTAGAGATGAAGAAGTCGAGCTCCTTCACATAGATGTCGCTCCTCTTGATATCGAGCCCCACATCCCCGACAAGGACCACCCTCCCCTTCCTCCGGCACATCCCGAAGGCCTGGGAGATAACCTCGTCCGAAGGCGTTGCCGCGGTCACAATGACGCCGTCGGCCCCGGTTCCCTCCGTAAGCTGCATGAGACGCTGACCGGGGTCTTTCTCACCGGTACGGATCGCGCAGGTCATACCGAGCGACTCCGCCCTGTCCAACCGGCCCTCATCGAGGTCTATCCCCACTGTCCTGCACCCGTTGGCGTTGAGGAGCTGGACGGTCAACTGGCCGAGTATGCCCAGTCCGATAACCACGAAGGTCTCTCCCAGCGTGGGAGCCGCACGCCTCACCCCCTGGAGGGCGATGGCGCCGAGGGTGACCGTCGACGCATCGGGGTAGCCGAGACCCTCCGGTATCTTCACCAGGAGGTTCCTCGGCACGTTGATGACCTCGGCGTGGTTTGCGATACCGGCGCCGGCGCAGGCGACACGGTCACCGGTGGAGACATCCTCTATCCCCTCCCCGACGGCGATGACCGCCCCTGCCGCGCTGTACCCCGTCGGCAGACCGGCGTCGAGGACACCCTTGGCGACGGCCATGGTCCTCGCGACCCCCTGCTCCTTAACCATCTTAAGGCCCCTCTTGATGTTTTCCGGCTTGTCGATCAGACGTTTGATGAGGGGCTTCCCCCCCTCTCTGAGCCCCGCCATCTCCGTCCCGACGCTGACACACGAATAGGCAACCCGGACGAGGACCTTCCCCGCCTCCACCGCAGGCGCGGGGATATCCTCAACCACCGCCTGACCCTTCTTGATGAGAACCTGTTTCATCTAAAACGCCTCCTTAATAAATAGCAGGACACGGCTCGTCACATATTGTTTGTTATGCGTAGGACGCATCATACATGACGCGATACGTTTTTGCGTTCTTCACCCTAACCATGCGTGCTCATCCGCTATCACTGAGCCAACTTATCTTCTCTGCAGGTACACCATGCACGAGTAGATTCTTTTCCAGTTTCTCATCATAGTCCAGTTGTGTAACAACCACTGTATCATAGTCAATGTTTTTTAAGTCCTCCAATATTTGAACCGGGTATCCACAGAACTTTTCCCTGGATGGCTTCTCATCCACCACCCCGGCGAGTTCCAGGCCAGAGGAGTGGAGAGAGAGAAAGGCAAGCTCCGCCACCTCGGAGGTGCCGTAGAATACCACCCGTTTCACCCCTTCTTTAGCGAGTCGCCGAAAGCAGTGGGTGGTCCTCTCCCGTAGGTCTACGAAGAGGCGGTAGGAGCGCTGGAGATAGCGACCGGTCAGTGCGCTTTTCTGCTTTATCCCTTTCGGTGTGAGGAGGTACCTGAGCCTATTTTTTTCGACGTAGGTGACCTCTATATATCCCTTGGTGACAAGGCGTTTGACATACCGGTTGACGAGGCCGACGGCAACGCCAACCCTCTTGCTCAGGTCCCGCTGGGTCAGGTTGTTGTTCCTGGCGAGGGCATCCAGTATCTGAAATGTGCGTAGCGAGTTGGTATCCATGTCGTTCACTTAGTGAACATTTTAACGAAAAAATATATCCTCTGTCAAATTAAACGTTGTTAATCGAACGGTTAGGCATCGCCGGTTGCGGTCTCTGGGCCCCCCCACCCTGACCCTCTCGCTACGGGAGAAGGGACGTTTTACTGATACCATGCGTCACAAAGGGGAGAAAAGCCGGGTACCCCCTTCCGGGGATTTGTTTCCATTATTACCTCCTCTCCCCTCCGGGGAGAGGATTGAGGGGAGAGGGGGAGGTGACTGAGCAGCAGGTGGTCTTATAACCTATTTTCAGGACAAACACAGTCCGTTTTGCATTGCCTTTTTTGCGATAGGTATGCTTTCAACTTCTTCTTCAGTATAACAGAAGAGATCTACTGCGATACCCGCGTTCTCAAAGTATTTATAGAACTCAACGGGTCTGTCTAGTAGTCGTTTCTCAGAGGACTTCAATACGATCAGGATATCGGCATCACTCCCGGGAATTGCACGTTCCTCTGCAAGAGAACCGAAAAGGAATACACCTTTCACATCATCCCTTGCAACTATAAGGCCCCCTGCCGACTTTATTAAGGTGGAGATGATTTCCTCTCTATTCAGCCAGAAGACCTTCACAGAGCCGAAGCACCTTTTCTGCACTGCCGATGGCACTCTCTGCATCCTCCTTCGTGTAGTAGTCGTGGGGAATACCGGCATCCCAACCGTTCGGATATCGTGCGGGGATATAAAACCTGTCGAGGAGCCTGCCTGCATGTATGACATCTTCATCAATCACTATCTTTTCCTTTAGACCTTCCAGGAGGTTTACAATTGAGTGGCCCCATGCCTCTCCACCCAACCTGTTGTAGACCGCCTTAATACCCTTCTCCGCTGCCTGTTGTGAAATAAAGCATGCCCACTCGTAATATCCACCCTTCACCTCCCACACGGCGTTCTCCAGATCCTTTTTTGCCTGGTTCATCCAGTCTCTGCTTCTTTCAGACATCGTAGGCTCCTCTTCCACACCAAGGATTATTTCACAAGATATGGCAAAGAAACTACCATATCAACATTAGAAATACTACAGTTTCTCTATCAGGGTCCTGACAATCCGCTCGCTCGCCCGGCCGTCCCACAGTTCGGGAACCCGCCCCTCCTTGCCCCTGCCGTTGAGACATTTGAGGGCCTCGTCGACAATCCTTGACCTGTCCGTCCCCACAAGGGTGTTGGTCCCCTCCGTAATGGTTACCGGTCTTTCCGTATTTTCCCGCATCGTTATACACGGCACTCCGAGGATGGTCGTCTCCTCCTGGATTCCGCCTGAATCGGTCAGCAGGAGGGAGGCCCTCTCCATGAGGTAGAGAAAATCAATATAGCCGACAGGCTCCATGATATGGATTCCCTTCGCCGGGAGAGGAGCGTGCAGTTCATGGAACTCGCTATCCAGCCCGAAGAGCTGTATCTGTTTTCTCGTCCGCGGATGGGCAGGAAAGAGGATGGGGATATCCTGAGAGATAGTCTTGAGGGCCGAAACTATATCCATCAGGGTCTCCCGGTCGTCCACATTCGAGGGTCTGTGGAGGGTCAGGAGGGCGTAGGGGGCACCGTTCAGGCCGGTATCCTGCAGTATCGTTGAGGCGGCTGCCTTCTCACGGTGTTTGAGAAGAGTGTCTATCATGACATTGCCGACGAAGAAAATCTTCTCTGCCGGAACACCCTCGCGCTTCAGGTTCTCATCGGCATCCCTGCAGGTAGTGAAGAGGTAGTCGGAGAGGGCGTCGGTGACAACCCTGTTTATCTCCTCCGGCATTCCCCTGTCAAAACTTCTCAGGCCCGCCTCCACATGGGCCACGGGAATGCAGAGCTTCGCGGCGGTTACCGAACAGGCGAGGGTCGAGTTGACATCGCCGACGACGAGGATGAGATCGGGCCTTTCGGAGATGAGGACCTTCTCGAACTTCGTCATGATCCGGGCGGTCTGCTCCGCATGACTCGCCGAACCGACCTCAAGGTCGATATCGGGACGGGGGATGTCGAGGTCCTCGAAGAAGCTCTTCGACATCGCCTCGTCGTAGTGCTGGCCGGTATGGACGAGGAGGTGACCAATGGCGTCTCTGTGCCTGTTCATCTCCGCCGTGATGGGGGCAATCTTCATGAAGTTCGGTCTCGCCCCTACAATATTTATAATCTTGACTCTCAATTGAAGTTACCCTCTCACCCTCCCCTCTACCGCTTCTCGTAGTGGTGACATGTTATATTTAATTTACGATTCTACTTTTTGCCCCTTGATAGTCAATTTATTGTTCACTATCTGAACATAGTTTGTCAATAGAATTATAAAGGGGGATGAATCAAAGGTTAAATTCTTTTGACATGCCTCTTGACAGCTGTTGAGTTTGTAAAATCATGCTATATAACGGTAAAGCTCAAGGCCGGGTTCCATCTTATGAGACGACCCTCCGCTTTGTGCAGGATAGAGATGGGGAGTAATGACTATCTATTTAGAGTCTCCAGTTTCTTCCTCAGCTCCTCAACGTCAGGACTTATCTCTAATGCCTTGCTATAAGCTGTTACAGCTTCATCTATCATCCCCTTCTTCTCATATGCTAAGCCGAGAAGTGAAAATGCTATTGCGTTATTTGATTCAAGAGAGAGTATTCTTTCTGCAAGGGTAATAACCCCGTCAAATTTACCCTGTTTTGCCAATATAGTAGCCAGGATTATTATAGGCTCAGGTTGTGATGGTTTGAGGTCCATAGCAATCTCCAGCTCATCTGCAGCCTTATCAATCATATCGAGCTTTCCATAGACATTTCCAAGGTGCATATGGAAGCGCCAGTAACGGGGACGAAGTTTGACCGCTTCCTTAAAATATTTTACAGCAGCGCTATAGTCACCCTTCTTTTCATAGATCAATCCAAGATTATTATGTCCAAATGAATCGCCGGGGAAACGCCTCAGAAATTCAAGATGAAGCGTCTCCGCCTTATCAATATCCCCCGCTTCCAGGTAGGCAAAAGCCCTGTTGCTCAGCACCCTGACCTTGTTAGGAGACTTTTTGGCAGCATGTTCCCAGAGCGTAACCTCACTCCTCCATAGAGCATTGCTCTGAATAGTGAGGGGAATCAAAATAATTACCGGCACATAGGGGACAAAAGCAAGATGAGACGGGAGCTTCTTCTGAATGTGACAGAGCAAGAAAGCTGCAAGGAATGAAAATCCTATAGATGGGAGATAGAGGTGGCGTTCTACAGCAACATCAGCCAAGGGAAAGATTGTTGATGTGGGAATGAGGGTGATAAAATACCAGAAGATGGAGAGGCTTACAATCGGTGCTTTTCTTGTGAATCTTATGGCAAAACAGATAAGACTGATAATAATAATAACTGCGAGTATCGTCGAACCATCCAGGATGGTTGTTTCAGCAGGAATATCAGGGTCAACATTAGGAGCCCCGATTGGAAAAAGAAGCCATCTACCATATTCGAATATCACAACATTTAACTCCGTCAGAAAGTATTGATAGGGCGCTAGAATATCCTTAGTACCGATGAAACGAGCATCTACAGGGACAACATGCCCCGCCATCGTGCGCCTGATGAAAGCATACAATGGCAACACCAACAACCATGGAATGGATATGACAATATGTCTGATGTTAAATCTTTCGCCCTTTGTCATGGTTAGATATACACAAAAAAGCACTATTATGAAGGGCAGTGTAAGGACTGTCACCTTAACCCCCAACCCCAAAACAAGGCTTAAAATAGCCCCAAGGTAAAGAATATTTCTTCTCCACCCTTTTTCTTCAAAATGTTTTATAAACAGGACAAGGCTTAAGACATAAAAAAGAGTGGCAAATACAGCAGACCTGCTGGCGATATAGGTGACAGCGCCTGTTTGGTTCGGGTGAAGGGTAAATATCAGGCTTGAGATCAGCGGGAAGGATATCGAGTGTTTATCGTCTCTCACCACCTTATCAGATAACAGTTTGGCTAGATAGTACACACCGATACCTGCTATGATGTGCATCATCAGATTTACCAGATGATACCCCAATACATCTGTCCCCCCGAAATAATAATTCAGGGCAAAGGTTATTCTCAGTACCGGCCTTTTGAGTATGTTTCCAAAGATACCAGGGACGTTTCCCAGATCCCTGATTGCCCTATCCTCAAAGATTGCGTACCTGTCGTCAAAGTGGAATGAATTAGAGAAGGTGTTCGAGTATGCCACTACAGTCAACAACACGATGATTGAGAGGGGCAATAAAGATGTGTGTATTGAAGAACTGATTTTATTCATCGGCAGTAACCAAGGATTGAAAAATCGGACAGATATTACTCCTCACGATGAATGGCAGGATTAACTGTGGCAAAGGCTAGAATGTGTTTATTAACCCACATACCCTTTCGACATCATCTTCATGGAGTTCAGGGAAGATGGGAAGTGATAAAACCTCATTACAACATTCTTCCGCAACAGGCAGAGCACCCCTCTTGAGCCCCAGGTCTTCATATGCCTTTTGAAGGTGAACCGGAATTGGGTAGTGTATCAAAGTTCCCACCCCATTTTCTACCAGATACCGCTGGAGCTCATCACGCCTCCCGCACCGAATAACATAGAGGTGATAGACATGTTCGGCGTAATTCGCCTCCTGCGGTTTCACCACCTCATCATGCTTCAGCCCTTCATTATAATGCCCGGCCCGCTCTCTCCTCATCTCGTTCCACCTCTCGAGGTATTGGAGCTTGACGAGGAGCATGGCTGCCTGGATCTCGTCGAGGCGGCTGTTGAATCCCTTGATTCTGTGATAGTACCTCTCTTCCTGCCCGTAGTTACGCAACATCTTCAGCTTCGAGGCCAGCTCGTGGTCATCGGTAACAACCATCCCGCCGTCCCCGTAGGCGCCGAGGTTCTTGCTCGGATAGAAGCTGAAACAACCGAGATCACCGATTGAACCGACTCTCTTCCCTTTATATTTGGCTCCGTGGGCCTGGCAGGCATCTTCTATAACCCTCACTTCATACTCTCCGGCAACCTCCCTGAGGGGGTCCATATCCGCTGGCTGACCGTAGAGATGGACCGGTATGACGGCCTTTATCCTCCTGTTGCTCCTCGCATGAAACTCCTCACGAAGCCTGTCGCGAAGTCGCTCCGGATCGATAGTGTACGTATCCGGATCGACATCAACAAAGAGGGGTGTTGCACCGGCGGTGCTTATGGCCGAAACGGTCGGAACCGCCGTATTCGGTACGGTGATGACCTCATCGCCGTGCCCCACGCCGCAGGCCCGCAGCGCAAGGTGGAGGGCCTCCGTCCCGGAACCGACACCGACACCGTAGCAGGAACCGCAAAAGGCGGCGAATGTCTGTTCGAACTCCTTTCCCCTCTTACCGAGGACGAACCACCCCTCCTCGAAGACCCCGTTTATCGCCTCCTGAAGCTCGTCCCTGATTCCCAAATATTGGGCATTTAAATCAAAAAAGGGAATCATCGGAACCTAATCCCAGTAGTGCTCTTTGTTCTTCCGGTAAAACTCCACCGTCCTTCTAAGACCCTCTTCGAGGGCAATCGTTGGTCCCCAACCGATGGCATCCTTTATTTTGGCATAATCCGCATAGAAGCTGCCGATATCGATAACCTTCCTCTCCTCCGGGAAGGGAGTAGTTCGATAAGAACCACTCCCACAGACCTTCAGTAGGAGTTCGACGAACTCGAGGAGGCTGTAGGCCCTCTCACCACCCAAATTAAAAATCTCTCCGTTTGCCTCATCATGCGCCCCCACCAGCAGGAGGGCGTCGACCACATCTTCGACATAGGTGAAATCCCTCTCTTGTGAGCCGTCACCAAAGAGCTGTATCTCCTCGCCGTCAAGGGCCTGCCGGATAAACCAGTAGACAAAACCCTGACGATTGTGCTTCATGAGCTGACGCGGTCCGTAGGTGTTGGTCAGGCGGAGCGATGTTGCCCTGATGCCGTACACATCATTGTAGAGTATGTGATACCATTCACCCGCCATGTTATTGATACCGTTGACGTCTACCGGCTGGAGGAGGTGCTTCTCATCGACGGGGAGGTAGTCAGGTTTTCCGTACACTTGTCTCGTTCCCGCATAGACGATCTTCACCGCCGGGTTGTTCTTCTTGCACGCCTCGAGGATAGAGAGCTGACTCCGGCAGTTTATCTCCAGGTCCGTATAGGGGTCCTGCATGCTGTCGATATGGCTCACCTGGCCCGCGAGGTTAAAGATATAATCCCTATTGCGGACAAGGTAGTTCATGCTGTTTTCATCACGCACATCCGCAATATTGATAAGCACCTTATCCTTTATGTCCTCTATATTAAAAAGATTGCCGCCGTAAGCGGGGATAAGTGAATCGATAAGGGTAACCTGCGCGCCGAGACTGACGAGGCGATGGGCTAGATTACTCCCTATGAAGCCCAGCCCGCCGGTAACCAGCACGTCGCTCCCCCTATAGCTCTTCATTGCAGTAGAATAGCGGTCGTCTCCATGTTTATCATCTGCCATAGCGCCCCCTTGAGAATTGTTTATCCACTCCTGTTTCTCCGGCTGCTTCCCTTTACCCCCTGTTTGCCACTCCTGCCGCTGCCAACGAGCTCCCACCAGAGCCTCAAGACATCACAACCGACACGGAAGACCCTTATGAAGTTAAAGAACTGGGATTTCCCGTAGGCCCTGAAGAAGTGGTTAACGGGAACCTCGACAAATCGGAACCCCGCATCCTGTATCTTCTTTACCATCTCCAGGCAGATAACACCGCTCGTCCTCTCTAATTTCACCTTGTCAAAAACCGCCCTCCGTATGAGCCGGAAGTCGCAGTCAACATCCCTTATTTTGAGTCCAAACATCCATCGCATGGCGTTTTGGTAGACCTTACCAATAATAATCCTGTGGATCGGGTCGAGCCTCTTCGTTTTGTACCCCTGTACTACATCGACATCGTCGCGGAGGACCGAAACGAGCTTCCTGAGCTCCCTAACGTCGTACTGTGCATCACCGTCCGTATAGAAGATAAACTCCTTGGTGGCCGCCGCAAAACCGCTCTGAAGGGCGCCGCCATACCCCAGGTTCTCCTGATGGAAGATTACCCTCACGCGAGAGTAATCTTCAGAGAGCCTCTTCAGTATCAACCTGCTTGCGTCGGTCGAGCCGTCGTCGATGACGATCACGTCGTAGTCGTCGGTAATATCATCCAGGGTAATTAAGGCCACCAGCACCATGCTGGCTATCGTACCGCCATCATTATAGCAGGGAAAGAAGGTGGAGATACTTATT